>NZ_JANRHH010000033.1 GCF_030433435.1 Polycladomyces subterraneus | reverse complement strand
TTTTTCTCGATAAGCGTCGAACGTACATCTCCGGGGACCTTGGTGGAAATCCAGAAGTGGTCGATGTAATCGGGATCCGCGACCTCAAGCTCATTAGCCTGTCCCGGTTCAAACCATTGAATCTTCCAGTCTTCATTGATTTTCATACAACCGACCCTCCCTGTAGTACGCTAAGTTTCTGTATCCTATATGAGAAAAAAGAAAGTACCTCCTGCTAACATATGAGTGTTCTTTAACACTCATCATAACAAAGAGGTACATTCCAATGAATGATACGAATCCAGCAAACACTGGGTTTACTCTCATCCCAGGCACAAGTTTCCAGCATTTGAGCATACTCATTGTGGCCATATCAATTAGTTCGTCGGATTAGAAAAGCGTGTCCGGATTTCTCAAAAACTGCACCACCGATTGCAGGAATCTGGCAGCCGGCGCCCCGTCGGTCACACGATGATCAAACGTCAAACTAAGAGGCAGACGTTCACGTAACGTAAGACGCTCCTCTTCCAGTACTGTTCGTGGTTCGATTTGCCCTACCCCAAGGATGGCAGCTTCTGGAGGATTTAGAATCGGAGTGAAAAACTGAATCCCGTACGCTCCCAAATTGCTGACAGTAAAGGTGCTTCCCGATAGCTCCTCGGCCGATAGTTTTCCTTCCTTTGCCTTTTTAATCGCCTGGTTGACAATTTCCTGGAGATCGGACAGTGAAAACTGTTCGGCATTTCGTATCACCGGAACCAGCAGTCCATGCTCCGTATCGACCGCAACACCCAAATGCACATGCCGGAATTGCAGAATTCCCTGTTCTCCCCATGTCGCGTTCATGTAAGGGTGTTCCCTCAAGGCGAGAACGACCGCCCGCAAGATCAAAGTGGTCCAACTCACCGGACTCTCCAGTTGTTTTCTCTGTTCTGCTAACTCTGTCACATCCGCCCAGGCAGTGATCGTCAACTGGGCGGACTGCTGCAAGCTTTGCACCATCCGTTTGGCAATCGTACGGCGGACAGCCGTCAACTCTGCGATATCCCCGTCAGATGACGACCCGCTGGTTGATTCGTCGCCTGGTGCAGCCACATTAACCCTGTTTGCGGCATTTCGAACGTCGTCCTCCGTGATGCGGCCGCCGGGACCCGTTCCAACAACGGTCGCCAGATCCACCCCCATCTCTTTGGCCATTTGTCGAATGCGTGGAGACGCCTTCACCGACAGCGGAGACACCGGGTCAGCCTTTTGAGTGGTAACGGTGGCGGCAACCTGTTCAGCTGCTTGTTCTGCGGTTTCCCCGTCATCCACTTGTTGTGCTGACAGTGCGCCACTCACCGGCTCAATAATCGCCAACACGTCTCCGACGGCGGCCACTTCGCCACGTTTTACCAAAATTTTGGTAAGCCGTCCGTCGGCCGGCGCCTCAACTTCGAAAACCGCCTTTTCTGTCTGTATTTCTAACAACACTTCTCCTTTTTCCACCCAGTCGCCTTCCATCCGGTGCCAAAACACCACCAGGCTTTCCGTAACATCCGGTGTTGTTTCCGGCAATCTGACTTCGATTGTTTCAGCCATTTCTACTTCCTCCCAACCGCTTTCTGTTGATCCAGGAAGTGGTACTCTACTTTACGCTAGTTGATTACTTCCTCACTGCATCCTGCAACCGATCCCCGCACCAGTTTATTGGTTAAGCAAATCGACAACTGCATCGTAAATCGCCTGCGGTCCTGGAATCACGAACTGTTCAAGCGGGCGGCTGTAAGGAATGGGAACATCGGGGACCGCCAGTCGGCGGATCGGTGCCTCCAAATCATACAGCGCTTGTTCCGCCACAACGGCCGCCACTTCGGCGGTCATTCCGTAAGACAAATAATCTTCATCGACCACAACCAGTCGGTTCGTCTTCTTGACAGACTGTAGAATCGTTTCCTTGTCCAGCGGTACGAGCGAGCGCAAATCGATCACTTCCGCCTGGATTCCCTGTTCCGCCAATTTTTCCGCCGCCGCAAGCGCATGGTGAGTCATCATTTGGATGCCGACAATCGTTACGTCTGATCCCTCGCGTACCACCTTCGCCTTACCAAGCGGAACGGTGTAGGATTCTTCCGGCACGTTGCCGATAGAAGCGTCGATCTGATCCATCCACCCCAATCCTTGCAACGACTTGTGAAACATAAACACAACCGGGTTGTCGTCACGAATGGCGGAAATCATCATGCCTTTAAGATCGTAAGGAGTGGACGGCGCCACCACTTTCATACCCGGCAGATGGGCGAATGTTGCGTACAGGGTTTGTGAGTGTTGCGCTGCATCGCAATAGCCACCACCAACAGCGGTCATCAGCACTATCGGCAGTTTCACATGGCCACCCGACATATAGTGGATTTTCGCCATATGATTGTAAATTTGGTCCATGCAAACACCAAAGAAGTCGACGAACATGAGTTCCACGATCGGTCGAATGCCTTCCGCAGCCGCTCCAATTGCTGCACCGATGAATGCGGTTTCAGAAATCGGTGTGTCGAGCACCCGTTGCGGACCAAATTTTTTGTACAGTCCTTCAGTCGCCCCAAAAATACCGCCGTATTTTCCAACATCCTCACCCATCACGAAAACGTTCGGATCCCGCTCCATCTCCTGCGCGATCGCTTCCGCCAACGCCTTGTTTCCCGTCAACATCCGTCTCGTCATTGTTTCCATATGCCGATTCCCCTTTCCAGATCAAATGTTTTAACCGTCGATGCCACTCGTCGCAAACAGGTCTTCCAAAGCTGCCTCCGGTTTCGGATACGCACTTTTCCGCGCGAACTCATACGCCCGATCGACTTCCATCCTTGCGCGGGCTTCCATTTCCTCAATTTCCTTCTCCGTTGCCGCGTTTTCCCGTAGCAGATGGGTCTTCAGTCGCACAATTGGATCTTTTTCCTTCAGGTTGGGTACTTCGTTCTGGTCGCGATAGACTTCCGGATCCCCCTGAAAATGTCCCAGGTAGCGATACGTTTCAATCTCGATGATGGTCGGACCTTCCCCCCTACGGGCACGCTCAACTGCTTCGCCAGATACGCGATACATTTCAATCGGGTCATTGTCTTTTACGTAGTAGCCCGGAATTCCATAAGCAGATCCCCGTTTGTCGTTGGTTTCGACGGCCGTTGACGCTGATTTGGGGACAGAAATGCCATATGAGTTGTCCTCGATCACCACGATCAGGGGTAGTTTCCATAGTGCTGCCAGATTCAGCGTTTCGTGAAAAGCGCCTGCATTCGCCGCTCCTTCCCCGATGAACGCCACAGCCACCCAATCTTTTCCTTTCATCTTCGCCGCCAAAGCAGCGCCAGCCGCATGCGGCATACCAGCTGCAATAATGCCACCGCAGGAAAATTTCACATTGGGATCAAACAGGTGCATATGTCCGCCCTTGCCCTTCCCAAGACCAGTTTCTTTTCCGAATATTTCCGCCGTCATCCGGTTTAGGTCGACTCCCTTCGCAATCGCGTGATGGTGCGGGCGGTGCGGCGCCGTCACCGTATCTTCCCGGCGCAAGTGAGCGCAGATGCCCACCGCAGCAGGTTCCTGCCCAGCGGCTAGGTGCATTTCTCCCGGCACCGTTCCGGCTCCGATATTAAAAACAGGTTGCTTTCCTTCTGCGTACACCTGCACCATGGTTTCTTCATAATAACGAATTTTCACCATTATCTCATAAATCCACTTCAGTTTTTCCAACGGCACTGCCATGTTTTCTCCCCCTTATACGATGTTTCAATGTCATGATCAATTAAGATCAATCTCGCAACCGTCAATCTTATCTACTGGTGAGGACAAACTTGGACAGCGGCGAGCTTCGTACTTTCCATATGTAATCGTCACCCCACCCCCTCTTTCACCTATAAATTATACTTTTTACCAATTAGAAAAGCAATAATAATAACAATATTTTAAAAATAGATTATGGCAAGGTGCATAACTTCCTCTATTAGTAGTTTCTGCTACACTGTCATTTTGAGCTAACTCCTTTCGTTTAACCATCGAAAATAGGTTGATCAGTTATAAAGCCTGTCTCAGGAATAGTTGACCATAAAATATAATATGATATAATAATTTATTGAAAAATGATTATTTTACCAATATAGTATCCAGAAAAACAATGGAAGAGGATATTTGGCACTTAATACTAGAATCTACCTTAGAAGCTGCATTTTTCGATAGAACATCCAGCCTGAGAAGTTCATGTACCGGAAGGACCGGGGACCCATTGATGAAAATGTTGTGTAAATAAATTTAGGAGAAAGGAATGATTTTCTTGAAGAAATTGATTAACAACCCCGAACAAGTGGTGCGGGACATGATTGATGGCATGGTTTTAGCTCATCCCGACAAACTAAAAAACCTGCCAGGAACAAATGTCCTGATTCGTGCTCATGCTCCGGCGCAAGGCAAGGTCGCTTTAGTCAGTGGAGGCGGGAGCGGACATGAGCCTTCTCATGCTGGATATGTTGGAGTAGGAATGCTCGATGCAGCCGTAGCTGGAGAAGTCTTTACTTCCCCAACACCAGATCAGATTCTTGAAGCGATCAAAGCCGTTGATACTGGAAAAGGTGTGCTATTAATCATTAAAAACTACTCAGGGGATTTGATGAATTTTGAGATGGCTGCTGAGTTGGCAGAAGCCGAAGGAATTCAAGTTGCTAAAGTCGTTGTCAATGATGATGTTGCTGTTGAGAACAGTACATATACAACTGGACGGAGGGGAATAGCAGGAACGGTTTTTGTTCACAAGATAGCCGCAGCCCTTGCCGAAAAAGGTGCTTCTTTAGAAGAAGTGGAACAGGTGGCGAATAAGGTGATTCAACATGTTCGAAGCATGGGAGTCGCATTCACTCCTTGTACCGTTCCCGCCGCTGGAAAACCTAGTTTTGAAATTGGAGAAACGGAAATGGAAATTGGAATCGGAATCCATGGGGAGCCTGGTACACACCGAACCGCCATGGCTTCAGCCGACGAGATCGCAGATATCCTCTTATCCCGAATAATGGACGATATGAAATTAATCCCCGGGGATCAAGTAGCGGTCATGATCAACGGTCTTGGAGGAACCCCGTTGATGGAACTATACATTTTGAATAAAAAAGTTTCTCAAATCTTAAAAAACAGGGATATTTCCGTTTATGATACTTATGTAGGTGAATATATGACAGCAATTGAAATGGCTGGATGCTCTATCACACTCTTAAAACTGGATGATCAGCTGATCGAGCTGCTTGAAGCACCTGCTGATACGATTGCTTGGAAGAAATAACGAGGAGGTTTCACATGTTGATTCAATCTGACCATATCATCAAATGGATGGAATTAGTGAATGACCAAATAGATAGGCAGAAAGATTATCTTACACAGCTTGATCAAGCGATCGGCGATGGGGATCACGGAATCAACATGAACAGGGGTTTTAAAGAAGTTATCCATAAAATACATCAGACCACCTATGACGATATCGGGAAATTGCTTCAAGATATCGGAATGGTGCTTCTTTCAAAGGTGGGGGGCGCTTCCGGTCCGTTATACGGGACTGCTTTCATCAAAGCGGGACAGGTTTTGAAAGGAAAACAGGAAATCACCATCAATGAATTGGGTCAAGCCTTCCAAGAATCCGTCAACGGTATCAAACTCAGGGGGAAATCGCAGATTGGTGACAAAACGATGCTGGATGTTTGGGAGCCAGTCACAATGTATATTCAACAAAACGAAAACACGCTAAATATTCGGGAGCTGGTTTCCTACGCGAGAGAACAAATGGAAAATACAAAAGAATTGGAAGCCAAGAAGGGGCGTGCTTCCTTTTTAGGGAAAAGATCAATCGGACATTTAGATCCTGGTGCCGTTTCATCTTTCATATTGTTCGAAACCCTATGCTCAATCCTGCTTGAAGAAAACCTTATCAAGAAATAAAAAGGGAGATTTCAATATGGGATATGTGGGGATTGTCCTTGTTTCACACAGCCATGAATTAGTCAAGGGATTAAAACAACTGCTTTCCCAACTGAATCCTCATGTTCCGATTGCCTTGGCAGGGGGAACGGATGAGGAGGAAATCGGTACAAGCGCAGATAAGATCCAAGACGCTATAAAATCAGTTTATTCAGATAAAGGTGTTGTTGTCTTTTTTGACCTTGGCAGCGCTTTAATCAATACCGAATTAGCGATAGAGCGGTTAGCGGAAGATAACATCACGAAGGTTCATATTGCAGACGCTCCATTGGTGGAAGGGGCATATACGGCTGTCGTGGAATCTGGATGTGGTAGTACCTTGGAAAAAGTGATTAACGTAACAAAAGAGGCGAAATCACTAACGAAAATATAAGTGAAGGAAAACCGGCACCTGTGAGCGTACAGGGTGCCGGTTATTTGTGTCTGCGATGTGGTGACCTCTGAATTTTCTTTATGAGAGCGTGTCTGGTGAATACTGTCTAGTTGCTTAGCGGGTGCGCTCCACCTGCGCACTGCAAGGATACAGGTCATGGCCGCTCCGACACAGAGCACAGGACGCGGGTAAAATACGCTTTGCTTAGAGGAAGTTGCCCGAGATTTCATTCCTGCGCTTTCCGGGTATTCGCTCGGCCGGGAAAGCATTTTCTCCCTCACGGATTTACCAGACACTCTCTAGTGATCAAATCGCCTCCCCGGTTGCAGAAGCCCGGAGCGCTGCCGCAGGTTTGGTTGCAGCAGGTGCATCTTTCGTAACGGCTTCAGGCTCAATGCCGTGCTCGCTCCAGTCCAAACCTTTGATTTCCTCCTCCTGGCTGATGCGCAGACCGAACAGTTTATCCACGACCCACAGAATCGCCCAGGAAACCACAGCCACGTACGCCGCCGCCACTAATACACTGAGTGCTTGAACACCCAATTGTGTCCATCCACCGCCGTAAAACAGTCCCGGTCGACCAATACCGATGTACTCCACCAGATGCGGTGATGCGAAGAAGCCGGTGGAGAGCGTACCCCAGATTCCAGCCAAACCGTGCACGGAAAATGCTCCGATCGGATCGTCAACTCCCATCCGCTCAATCACAGTCGCCGTCCAGACACTCATCGCACCCGCAACGGCCCCAATCACCACGGCCGCCCATGGCTCAACAAACGCACATGCCGCCGTGATAGCCACCAGTGCCGCCAATGCACCGTTGGCGATAGACGGAATATCGGCTTTTTTGGTCATCGCGTAGACAGCGAGCCAAGCGCTCAAAACCCCCGCAGCCGCCGCCAAATTGGTCGTCAGAGCCACATATCCGAAAAATCCGTCTTTCGTCCCCAACGTACTCCCCGCGTTGAAACCGAACCAACCCAGCCAGATGATCATGGTACCCGCTGTGATCAAAACGGGATTGTTTCCCTGCATCGTTTTGGGTTTGCCGTCCGGCCCGTATTTGCCGATCCGCGGCTTGAGCAACAGCGTGGCGATCAGTGCAGCTATCCCGCCTTGCAGGTGCACTACTGTCGAGCCCGCAAAATCTTGTGCTCCGAGCGCACTCAACCAACCGCCGCCCCATATCCAGTGACCAACCACCGGGTAAATAATGGAGGTATAAAGCGCGCCGAACAAGAGATACACGATCAATTTGGCACGCTCGGCAAATCCTCCCCATGCGATGGCGAGAGACACTGCAGCGAAAGAAAGCTGGAACAGGTAAAGAACCTCCACGGGGATCTTTCCTTTTTCAACAGGCAGTGCCAGAAACCAACCGTTTGTACCAAACCACTCATTGCCAGCTCCGAATGTCACTGCATAGCCGAAAGCCCAGAAGAACAATGAAGCCGTGGCGAAGCTGATCAACTGTTTGCTGGCGATATGCCCCGCATGTTTCAAATGAGCGGAACCTGCCTCCAACAGCGCAAAACCGACTTGCATGAAAATAACCAAGAGAGCAGCCAACAACACCCATACTGTATCCAACAACAAAGGCACCGACATGTTCGCCCCACCTCTTGTGTAAGTTTTCCTTACATATCTTTTCTTTGATTATGTATATTATCACGAATGGAGGCAGATATCAATACATTAATGTTAATTTTCCTGACATAATGACGGCCGAAAAAATCCCCTTCGCATCTTGAAGGGGATTTTGGGTAAATTGGGCTTGCTGACAAAATGGTCTACCATCGCGATTTTAGGCGAACCGTTTTCCCTCTCATCCGGTTGCATTGACGGTCGTTTGCATCAGTTGTTGGTAAACGTCGCGGAACCGCTCGGCCACCAATTCCCATCGGTAGTGGGTCTCTACACGCTTTCGGGCGGCCAGACTCAATTCCTTCATCTTTTGCGGATGATCAAACAAATCGATGCAAGCCCGGGCCAAACGTTTGGCCAGATAATCTTTGGTGACGAGAACACCGGATACTCCGTTTTCCACTACCTCTGGAATACCGCCAGTTTTCACCGACACAACAGGCAAACCGGTTGCCATCCCTTCCACATTGACCAAACAAAACGCTTCATGTCCGATAGACGGGGTTACCAATATATCGGCCATCTGATAATATCGGGGCACTTCCGTATGCGGGACGTGGGAAATCCAATGAACCCCTTCTTTTAATGAGTGGATCTGTTTCTGAATTTCTTTTGCATAGGATGTTTCCACATGACGGCCGTAGCGGCTGCTGCCAACGATCACTAATGCGGTATCCGGGTGTTTTTGTCGAATAGTTGGTAAGGCGCGGAGCAAATATCCCAGACCTTTTTGTTCGATCACCCTGCCGACATATAAAATCACCTTTTTGTTTTCCAAACCCATGTCTTGTCGGCGCTCAATGCGTTGTCGAAGCACATCAGGGTCACCAATGGGGGGGAATCGCTCAAGATTGACGCCCAGCGGCACCACCGTCACCTTATCTGCCAATCGTGGAAATAGCCGGTCCAACCAGTGGGCCATGAAATTGCTGTTTGTCATCACCCGGTCCGACAACCGGATACTCTCCCGTAACGAATCTTTGTCCATCATCGGCGGCTTCGCATACGTCTTCGAATGAAGATACAATGTGATCGGGGTATGTGGACATGCTACTCGAACCTGCCGGACAAATGCCGGACGATTATCGATGTGAATCACTTGTGGTCGTAAACGTCTGAGATGACCGATCGCTTCCTTGAGATAACGTTGCGGTTGATCGGTACGGCAAGCCACATGCAATGCGTGTTCTGTTCGGACGCTTTTCCCGATCAGGTATACCTGATGCGTCTCGGCCAAATGCGGCAAAATTTCGCGTACACATGTTTCCACCGACCCGCCTCCATCGGGTGTCACTGGGAGGGAGCCGGATGTCAACCACGCCACCGTCGGTTTGGACGGTTGTACGTGCGGCTGCTGTCGTAACAGCCTGCCGGCGTATTCCATAGGTTTGGCAAATGTTTCTTTCCAATCTTCCCATTCCTTAGCTTGGCGGAAGGTGATGCGCAAATCGCGGCCATTCACCTCGATGATCCACAGATGACCTTTTTGATCCACGCCCACATCGAAACCGAGATCCGCTAGTCCCGGCATCTTTTCCGACAATCGTTCCGCCGCCCGTAACACGATCCTTTCAATCTGCTCTTTCAGTTCGGGAAGCGCGGTTGACCCGCCGAACTGAGAAGAAACCGACGAAAGCGGTACTGCCCGGCCACCCACCGCTACATTGGTTGAGATACCGTTCGAAGGGCCCACACGTGCAACGATCCCCGATACTTGCCACTTTCCTTGCCGATCACGTTGAACGGCCACCCGCAGATCAACCGGTCGCTCATCTACGCGAGAGAGAAATATCGGTTGCTGTACGATGATTTTCCCCTCCCGGCTGAGGCGGCGAACATACGCCTTCAGCTCAGGTTGCGAATACACAACCTCCCTGTCCCGGCGAGGAGTGGACGCCACCCATTTTTCCTCATGCTTCAGCGGGTCCAATCGTAACAAACCAATCGCCAAACTTTTGTTGGTCGGTTTGATATAGATGGAACCGTGCTTTTTCAAAAACGACATCGTGGTCTCCGTAGACAGCCATGCCGTCTCCGGTAAATGTGGCACCAATACGGGATCGTTTTTCAAACAGCGGTACATTTGCCATTTATCCATCCGGTTGTTGGCATTGAAAAGTTGAGTGTAAGGCAGAACACGCAAGCGAAAAAAACGTCGCTGGGCATCGCGTAAAATGGGCCGCACACGATTATGGATCACTGTGGGCAGGGGAATTCGACGAACCTGATAGCACCCCGGCCCTTTCCGGATATGGGCGCGCACCGACAAGTCATCGAATGCAATATCCTCCAAAGAGAAAAATACGGCCCGAAGCCCTTCGCGCCTGGCAAACCGGTCATACAGGGCGAAAGACTCATAAGGGCACTTACCCAAGAGGCAATCGCGAAGAATGTATCGGCTTACCAGTATACCTACGTCATGCGTCATCCCTCTCCCCTCCTGTCCCTATATGTGTATGCCGAAGGGGCAAAAGTAACGTAAACACTCGTCTATGCAAAACAAAATAGACAGAAGCCATAGGACTCCTGTCTAGGTAAAGGTTAATTCTGATTCACCCAGTTGTAAAACGAAAACCCATCCTTTTTCTGGTGAGGCGTTGATTGGTACAGCACACCTTTTTGGTGAAACTTCTTGGCATACTCGACGGCTTCCTCAGGCGTTCGAATACAGTTGCGCTGCCACTCTAGCAAAATCCGGTCAATATAACGAAAATTCAATTTGTTGCTGAAAACCGCCTCCCGCAAAGCGGCCAAGATCAGCTCGGCGGAATAACCATCTTGGTCAATCCAATGGGACAATGTCTCGCACTCCATCGGCGATAAAGGACGTCCGAACTCTTGTTCAAACGTTTGAAACAGTCGTCCGTAAGAGTCTTCTTCTCCCTCCTCCGTCATATCGGGAACTTCGCCTTCCAAATAAGCGGCGGCTAATTGTTGTAACAATGGCGTGGTGGAATACCGTTCACTGCGAATTCCGTTCTCCGTCACTTCTTCGTCAATGGATAAAAAGCCACCTCGTACCAGGGATTGGAGCCACCGAACGACTTGGTCCGCCGACACACTCATCCGCTCTTCCAACTCGCTCACCGTCGGGAAGGACTTTCCTTCCTTTTCCTGATATAACATGATGTGAATGAGCAACATCACTTCCCCTTCGGAAAGGCCCAACCGTTTGTACTGGGTGAACAGCACAACTGGCAAAGAAATGGACCCTTCCTGCAACATTTGGACGAGCGCGGCGTGCGGCGTCCGCTTTCGATCCATGTTCCTTCCACCTCTCATAAACTTACTGCCGGGGAAACGAAATGGCGGCCCAACAGACCGCCATTTCTCGTTATTACGGGTACAATCGGTTCAACATCCGCGGGAACGGAATCGTTTCACGAACATGATCCAAACCGCAAATCCAGGCTACCGTCCGTTCCAATCCCAGACCGAATCCGGAATGCGGGACGGTACCATATTTACGAAGGTCCATGTACCATTGGTACGCCTCACGCGGCAAGTTGTGTTCTTGGAATCGCTGTTCCAGCAGTTGGGGATCGTCGATCCGCTGACTACCTCCGATGATTTCCCCGTATCCTTCCGGTGCGATCAAGTCCGCTCCCAGCACTACTTCCGGCCGATTGGGATCGGGTTTCATGTAAAACGCTTTGATCTCCGTGGGATAGTGGGTGATAAACACCGGCCGATCAAAACTCTCGGCGATTTTGGTTTCATGGGGTGCTCCGAAATCTTCGCCCCACTCAAACTCAAATCCTTCTTTCTTCAATAATTCCACCGCTTCATCGTAAGTAATCCTCGGGAACGGTGGTTTCACCTTTTCCAATGGCGCGATATCGCGGCCGATGGTTTCCAGTTCCCGGCGACAATGATTCAGCACGTGCTGAACCACGTGAGAAACCAGTTCCTCCTGGATCTTCATGTTCCCTTCGTGATCGACAAACGCCATTTCCGGTTCGATCATCCAAAACTCGATCAGGTGACGCCGCGTTTTGGATTTTTCCGCACGGAACGTCGGGCCAAATGAATACACCCGTCCCAGCGCCATCGCGGCCGCTTCCATATACAACTGCCCACTCTGCGTCAAATAAGCATCTTCATCGAAATATTTGGTATGGAACAGCGTAGTCGTTCCTTCGCAGGAAGACGGTGTCAAGACCGGCGGGTCCACCAACGTAAACCCATTGTGGTTCAGATAGTCCTGAATCGCGTGGATGATTTCCGCACGAATCCGCAGAATCGCTTGTTGTCGCGGAGAACGAATCCACAGATGGCGATGGTCCATCAAAAATTCGACTCCGTGCTCCTTCAATGCGATCGGATATTCGTCCGCCACTTGGATGATCTCGATGTCGGTCACGTCCAACTCGTATCCGCTGGGAGCCCGGTCGTCTTGGCGAACCGTACCCCGCACATACAAGGAACTCTCCTGTGTCAATTGGTTCGCTTTCTCCCACACTTCCGGGGAGACTTGGCTCTTCACCAAAACACCTTGGATAAAGCCGGAACCGTCACGAATCTGCAGAAACTGAATCTTACCGCTGGACCGCTTATTATAAAGCCATCCGCCCAACTTTACTTCTTTACCAACATGGGCGGCGATATCCCGAATCATGGTTAACACCATTCGCCAACCTCCATCATTTCATCGACTTTGTACATTATACAACCATCAAATCAGCGCAGTCAATGAAACCGGATACGGATCGGTTGAAGCGGGAAACTTCCTGTAACTCCCGATTTTCTTGCCGTCATGACGGCTAGCATCCATGGATTGGGGCAAATCCGGTTTGTGAAGCAAACTTGTTTATGATATTTCACTTATAAAAAAACCGCTACGCACCATTCGCAACGGCAAAAACACATACTCTAGCGCCAGTCCGCCTGCCTCTTTTTCCGCTCTACCCGCTCTTGCCTGCGTTGTACTGCGGATTGGTGAAGACGCTTTTCCTTGTCCGTTTCTGGGATGACGGGTGGAACCGCCACGGGTTTTCCTTCTTTGTCGATCGCCACCATGGTGACGAAAGAAGTGGTGGTTAGATTCTTCTCCCCGGCCCGATTCTCGGAAATGACTTCCGCATATACTTCCATCGAAGTGTTTCCCGTCCAGGTTACAAACGCTTCCACTGTCAAAATGTCTCCCAAACGCGCCGGGCTTAAGAAATCCACCGAGTCGATCGACGCAGTCACTACCAGTTGTTTGCAATGTCTCATCGCTGCAATAGCCGCCACTTCATCGATCAACGCCAATACCTGTCCCCCGAAAATGGTGCCATAGGAATTGGTATCACTGGGCAGCACCAATAGCGTTTTCACCGTTCTCGATGCACTCACCGAAAATCCATTCATCACGTGTCATCCCCCTCACCCCAAAGTATTCCACCTGCTTCATCATACAATCCCCCTTTTATTGTCCCAGCGCCACGGGTTGTTGTACCTCCTTGGATGCGGAAGAAAGGGGGATACACATCGGGTGACCAGTTACGGGGTCGGTAATCACTTTGGCCTGAATACCGAAGACAGATTCAAGGGTTTGCGGAGTGATCACAGATGACGGTGTACCCTGTGCGACCACCTTACCGTCTCGAAGCGCGATGAGCTGATGCGCATAGCGGGCCGCTTGGTTGATATCATGTAAAACCATCACCACGGAAATTCCTTCCGTTTCATTCAACCGTTTCAGTAGATCCAGCACATCAATCTGATAAGCCAAATCAAGATACGTTGTTGGTTCGTCCAACAGTAACAGTGGTGTTTTTTGCGCGAGTGCCATAGCGATCCACGCCCGTTGCCGCTGACCGCCGGATAGAGAGGAGAGGGGACGGTCAGCCCACTCCGACACACCCGTCATCTCCATCGCCCATTGGACGATTTGACGGTCTTCCTTGCGCTTACCTCCCCAAACTGACTGGTGTGGAAATCGTCCGTGCCATACCAGCCCCTCTACCGTCATCCCGTCGGGCGATTGGGGATGTTGCGGCAAGATGGCAAGGCGGCGGGATACTTCCCGCGTCGGCATCGCATGAATCGCTTTGCCATTGAGATAGACAGCTCCTCCATGCGGTTGGATGAGCCGGGCCATCGACTTGAGCAGGGTTGATTTACCGGAACCGTTGCGACCGATCAGCGCCGTGATTTGACCGATGGGGATGTCGATGTCAAGCGCTTCAATGATCCGCTTTTTTCCGTACGCCAACGACAGATCCCGGGCACAAAAATGCGTTTCGTTCATGTGTACACCCTCCTCAATCAATCAGGGAATCCTCATATCCGAGCCAGGAGGAAACGCCCAATACGCTGAATGCCATCAGCGGATTGCGCGTCAACCCCCCGCACCCATAATGATGAATTTGAAAATCATTATCAATAAATGGTCACACTTTTAATCCTAATCGAACTCCTTCCCGATGTCTAGAGAATCTCATCAAAAAAGACACCCCCTGTGACAAACAGGAGGTGTCTTTTTTGTCGGATCAGTACAGGGTCAGGTATTGTTCCCGCTCCCAAGGATGAACTTGCGTGCGGAACATATCCCATTCGATCTCTTTGGCTTCGATGAAGTGAGCCAGCGCATGTTCGCCGAGCGCTTCGCAGATAACCGGGTCTTTTTTCAGCTCTTCCAACGCTTCTTTCAGCGTGGCCGGCAAGGACTCGATACCTGCATCCCGACGCTCTTCTTCGTCCATGACGTAGATGTTGCGGTCGGTTTGCGGCGGCAGCGGCAGTTTGTTTTTAATGCCATCCAGACCTGCTTTGAGCATGACAGCCAATGCCAGATACGGGTTCGCAGACGGGTCCGGGTTACGCACTTCGATCCGCGTGCTCAGACCGCGGGAAGCCGGTACGCGCACCAACGGACTGCGGTTTTTCGGAGACCAAGCCACGTAGCAAGGCGCTTCATATCCCGGTACCAACCGTTTGTAGGAGTTGACCAACGGGTTGGTGATCGCCGCAAAGGCACGGGCATGCTTCAAAATACCGGCCAAGAAATGACGCGCGGTTTCGCTCAGACCCAACTCATCGTTTTCATCGTAAAAGGCGTTCTCACTGCCCCGGAACAGGGATTGGTGGCAGTGCATTCCGGATCCGTTCACACCGAACAGCGGTTTCGGCATGAAGGTTGCGTGCAGACCGTAACGGCGGGCGATGTTTTTCACCACCAGCTTGAAGATCTGGATATTGTCGGCTGCACGCACCGCATTGGCGTATTTGAAGTCGATCTCATGCTGACCGGGTGCTACTTCGTGGTGGGAAGCTTCCACTTCGAAGCCCATTTTGTCCAGTGTCACGACGATGTCACGACGGCAGTTTTCGCCCAGATCCAGGGGTGCCAAGTCAAAGTAGCCGCCGTTGTCGTTCAGGTCCATCGTCGGTTCGCCTTTTTCGTTAGTTTTGAAGAGGAAGAACTCCGGTTCCGGGCCGACGTTGAACGAAGTGAAGCCCATTTCTTCGGCTTCTTTCAGCACTTTTTTCAGGATGCCGCGCGGGTCTCCCGGGAACGGATTGCCATCCGGCAGATAAACATCACAAATGAGTCCGGCTACTTTCCCTTCAGACCCCGAGCTCCACGGATAGATCACCCACGTGTCCAGATCCGGATATAGATACATGTCAGATTCTTCAATCCGCACAAATCCTTCAATCGAAGAACCGTCAAACATCATTTTGTTGTCCAGTGCTTTTTCCAGCTGACTGCGCGGGATTTCCACGTTTTTAATCGTGCCCAACAGATCCGTGAACTGAAGCCGGATGTACTGGACGTTGTTCTCTTCAACAGATTTCAAAATGTCTTCACGTGTGAATCGAGGCATAGAGAACGCTCCTTTGTCTGTTGTGATTTATGGTAAGCCAAATGGCTCGATCGCATCAGTGGAAAAACCGGGAAAGTTCTCCTTGGATCAAATGCGCTTGACCCGGACGCAACTCAGACAGTTGCCGTTTCAGCAATTTACGCAATTCGGCATCGGTGATGTCGTGATGACGTTTCTCTTTGGACAGCTGTGTCGATCCCGTCTCCTGTTTCAACAATACCTCCTTGACGCCGGCCACGTTAACACCTTTTTCCATCAAGCTTTTGATCTGCAACAGGCGATCAACGTCGTTGAAGGAAAATAGGCGTTGATTTCCTTTTGTCCGAGCAGGTCGGATCAAACCTTGTTGCTCGTAGTAGCGCACCTGCCGCGGAGTGAGTTCCGTCAATTTCGTCACGATGCCCATGGGAAACAGAGGCATGTTCCTACGGATCTCATCTCGCATGTGGGCGCCTCCTCTCTTGCCTGACTTTACTGCTATTGTATTAGCGTCAATTTCGTTTGTCAATGGGTGTTAGAAAAAATGACATAAAATCAACTGATCCCTTTTTGTCCGGAGCGTTCTCCTGCCTTGTGATCCCACATTATCACATGCCGGTCCCTGAATGGAAGTGGGATGGAGAACCCCTCGCTTGATCAAAAGCCAAAATTCATTTAACATGTTATATTGTGTGCAATATTTTTTTGCCCACGGTAAAAAGAGAGGATCATGTCGACAAACGGGAGGGAGAGAATGTGGCAAAACGGAAACTGGGGCTCGCGTGGCAAATCTTGATCGGATTAATCTTGGGTATTACGGTAGGCGCTGTTTTTTATGGAAACCCTGCCGTCGAACAATATCTGAAGCCGATCGGTGACATCTTCATTCGGTTGATCAAAATGATCGTGATCCCGATCGTCATCTCCAGCCTGGTCGTTGGCGTCGCCGGTGTCGGAGACATGAAAAAATTAGGAAAATTAGGCGGAAAAACACTTTTGTATTTCGAAATCATCACCACAGTCGCGCTGATTATTGGGCTGTTTGCTGCAAATGTATTCCAACCCGGTGCAGGCGTGGATATGAAATCGCTGCATAAGGAAGACATCCAAAAATATGTAACCACCACCAAGGAAGTGGAAGATCACGGGTTTGTCGATACCTTCGTTAACATCGTGCCGGAAAACCTGTTTACCTCCCTGGCGGAAGGCCACATGCTGTCCATCATTTTCTTTTCCGTTTTGTTCGGATTGGGTGTGGCAGCCATCGGAGACAAAGGAAAACCGGTATTGAGGTTCTTCCAGGGAACTGCTGAAGCGATGTTCTACGTGACCAATCAGGTGATGAAATTTGCTCCGTTCGGCGTGTTTGCCTTGATCGGGGTTACCGTTTCCAAATTCGGCGTGGATTCGTTGGTACCGCTGAGCAAATTGGTGTTGCTCGTATACGCATCGATGATTTTCTTCGTTTTGGTCGTACTGGGCGTGACGGCCAAAATCGCCGGCACAAGCATTTTCCGGATCATCCGCATTCTGAAGGATGAGCTGATCTTGGCCTATTCCACCGCCAGCTCGGAAACGGTACTGCCGAAGCTGATGGAGAAAATGGAGAAATTTGGTTGTCCGAAGGCCATCACATCCTTCGTCATCCCGACCGGATATTCATTCAACTTGGACGGCTCCACGTTGTATCAGGCGATTGCCGCCATCTTCATCGCCCAGATGTACGGCATTCACCTGTCGTTGAGTGAACAAATCACCTTGCTCCTAACCTTGATGGTCACCTCCAAAGGGATCGCAGGCGTACCGGGCGTCTCCTTCGTCGTCCTCTTGGCTACGTTGGGTGCGATGGGATTGCCGGTAGAAGGGCTGGCCTTCATCGCTGGTGTCGACCGACTGATGGATATGGCCCGGACGGCAGTCAACGTCTGCGGCAATTCCCTGGCGGCCGTTGTGATGTCCAAATGGGAGAAACAGTACGATGAAAAACAAGCGGAAGCATATTGGGAGGAAGTAAAACAAGCGGCGTGAACGACTGGCGAGCTCAATTGACGAGCATCTCGTTTCACTTTGAGCCTGTCTATACAATGTTCTTCCCAATTGGAGCATTCAGAGAAAAAAGCCGTTACCAGCCGGACGTAATCCGACTCGGTAACGGCTTTTTTGATGGCGCTTCATACCGTTCCTCGCTCGATCAACCGGTAGGGAAGTTCGACGCGCTCGGGTTCCGATGGTTCTTTCTCGATTCTGGACAGTAACAGGCGAAAAGCGTGTTCCCCCATCCGGCGTCCGGGGTGTTCGATCGTGGTCAAATCCAATACTTGTGCGATCGGATGGTTATCAAATCCCATCACCGCCAAATCTCCCGGTATCCTCCATCCCCGACGGCGGGCCTCCATGATGATCCCCGCGGCCACCTGATCGCATGAAACCAACAATGCCGAAGGGCGTTCCTCCATTTCGGACAAATCATGGACAACCCGTACCCCGTCTTCGATGGTCAAACACTGCTCAAACATCCACTCCCGGCGGGGAACCTCCCCAATTTGTTCCAACGCATCGCGAAAGGCCCGTTTTCGGTTTCGGCTGTTGAAGCTATGTCCGCGCCCGATACAATAACCGATGCGACGGTTCCCTTTCTCGATCAGATACTGCATTCCCGTCATAAAACCGCCGTAATGATCGATGTATACTGATGAGATGGCTCTATCGCCCGTATCTTCACAAGCTACGATCGGCCCGTGAACCGCGTACGGTTCGATGCGCTCCCAATCCGCAGCTTTGGAACAAATAATGACACCGTCCATCTGCTTCATTTTGAGCGATTCCAGCAGCCCGATTTCGTCATCGGGATCATAGTTGGTTTGACACACGATCAAGCGGTGATTCGCCTTCAACGCTTCACTTGCAATCCCTTCCAAAATCGCCCCGAAGTAGGGATGGTTGACAAACGGGAGAATGACACCGACTGTTTGAGTCTTCCCCGTTTTGAGATGGATGGCGTGAATGTTTTGTTTATAGTTCAACTCCCGGACAGCTTTCATCACGGCATTTCGCTTTTCCTTACTCACATATGGCCGGTTGTTCAATACGCGCGATACCGTCGCCACAGACACGCCGGCCATATCAGCGATCTGTTTGATGTTGGCCATGTCTCCACACTCCCCGGAAGTACTGTCTTTCGCCTCCTCACAACACCAAGATCAGGAACCAGACGATCATCGCTACCATGATCAAACCTTTAAAGAAGATGCCGCTGATCATCCCCACCCATGTGCCGAATCCGGCACGCAACGCTTGGGCAAACGGTTTGCGTTGGAGCAGTTCGACCAGCACCACCGCCAAAAATGGGCCGATGATCAGCCCGATCAGTCCCAGTGGCCCGAGCAGAATAGGAAACACCACAGCTCCGATGATTGCCGCCCAGGTCGCCCATTTGGACGCTCCGTATTTACGAGCGGCAATCCCTCCCGCGATATAATCGATCAACATGCTGAAAGCGGTGAGGACGATGACACCAGTCCAAAACGGCCAACCCAGTACATGGGGATCAATTAGAAAATGATACAGGACAAACCCGGCCACCACCGCCAAGGTCTCCGGCAACACCGAAATGAACAGTCCGACGAAGCCGACCAGAAAACAAGCAACGATCAACACCCAAACCAACACGTGTCCCACTGTTTCCATGTTATCCTCCATTCCTGATATCCAAAATGCGATCCAACGCCGTCAAAATCCCGATTTTTACATGGGCATAGGTCAGGCCACCCTGCATGAACCCTACATAAGGCGGCCGGAGCGGCCCGTCGGCGGACAACTCGATACTCGCCCCCTGAACAAACGTGCCCGAAGCCATAATCACCGGATCATCGTAACCAGGCATCGGTGCCGGTTCGGGGCGCAAATGCGCGTCAATCGGAGACGCTGCTTGGATACCCCGGCAAAACGCAATTAACGCCTCTGGATGGCCGAACCGGATCTGCTGAATGATGTCCGTCCGCGGTGAATCCCATGCGGGGTCCGTCGAAAAGCCCGCCTCGTCCAGTACGGCCGCCGCGAATACCGCTCCTTTCAATGCTTCACCCACCACATGTGGAGCCAAAAACAACCCCTGGAAATAATCGCGCAAATACCCATGTGTGGCACCGCCTTCCGCACGAATACCCGGTGCCACTAGTCGGGCGGCGGCACGTTCCACCCACACTTTTTTCCCGGCAATGTAACCGCCTGATTTGGCCAGACCGCCACCCGGGTTTTTGATGAGCGATCCGGCGATCAAGTCTGCCCCGACATGCGTCGGCTCCATCGTTTCCACAAACTCGCCGTAACAGTTGTCCACAAAAATCACAGCATCAGGTGATAGGGACCGGACCAACTGAACCATCTCGGCAATTTGCCCCACTGTAAATGAGGGGCGATCCGTATATCCGCGAGATCGTTGGATACCGATCATGCGTGTCTGATCGTTAATCGCCCGCCGCACACCCTCCGTATCCACTTCGCCGCTCGGTAACAATGGTACAAAGCGGTAACGGATGTCGTAGTCGGCCAACGAACCGGAACCGTCCCGTTCTTTGCCGATCACCTGATGCAGTGTATCGTACGGTTCGCCAGTGATGTACAACAATTCGTCACCCGGCCGGAGCACACCAAATAAGCATGCGGCAATCGCATGCGTGCCCGAAACGATATGCGGGCGGACGAGTGCCGCCTCCGCCCCAAACACGTTGGCAAATATCGATTCCAGTGCGTTACGTCCCAAATCATCGTAACCGTATCCGGTGGAATCGTGCAAATGATGTTCGGCGATGCCTTCCTCACGGAAAGCGTTCAATACGCGCCATTGGTTTTCTTCCACCATGCGATCGATTTCCGAGAGACGCCGCGCAATTTTCTCCTCTGCGCGACGCGCCCAGTTTTGAATGATCTCTGCATGCTTCAAATACTTGACCACTCTACCACACCACTTCTACATTGACAGAATTTGAATGTGTGACCGTAAATCAGAGGGAAGACGATCAAAGCGCCGCTTGGGCATGCGAAAGGTAATTTTGAGGCACGAACCGTCCATTTCCGTTTCCTGTACCTGCGCCCGTCTGTGGAGCAAAGCCAGCCAATCGCCTTTCTCTGCAGGGATTTCCGCCCGCCCGATGACGGCCGCATCATGCAGCCTTGCATCGATGGCGTGCACCAAGCGTTCCAAGTCCTTGTCGGAAAATGCGCTGATGGTGATCGCATCCCGACCGGGTGCCAACAATGGCACTTGTGTCACCTGGTCGGCTTTGTTGAACACCAGCAACACCGGTAAGTGGGACGCTCCCAACTCCTCCAAAACCGCTTCAACCACCCCGATTTGTTCCTGTGCTTCCGGGTGACTCATATCTACTACATGCAACAGCAAATCTGCCTCCTTCACCTGCTTCAATGTGGAACGAAAAGCCGCGACCAATTGGTGCGGCAGGTGCCGGATAAAACCGACTGTGTCCGTCAGCAGCACCATCTCCCCTGAAGGCAAGGGCAACACCCGGGAAGTCGGGTCCAACGTGGCAAACAGACGGTCTTCGGCCAACACGTCTGAATCCGTCAGTCGGTTGAGCAACGTGGATTTTCCTGCATTGGTATACCCGACAATCGCCACCTGCAGAATTTCGTTTTTTCGGCGTCGGGTCTGGTGCAGCGCCCGGTGTTTTTTCACCTGTTCCAATTCTCGCCGGATGTCCCGGATGCGTCGCCGGATGTGACGCCGGTCTGTTTCCAGTTGGGTCTCCCCCGGGCCCCGCGTGCCGATCCCGCCTCCCAAACGGGACAGCTCCTTACCACGCCCTGAAAGGCGCGGCAACAAGTATTGCAGTTGTGCCAGTTCCACCTGCAGACGCCCTTCTTTCGTCTGAGCCCGCATCGCGAATATATCGAGAATCAACTGGGTGCGGTCAATCACCTTGCAGGGGATTAATCGCTCCAGATTGTGCAATTGTGCCGGTGTCAACTCTCGGTCAAATACGACCAGATCAATCGCTTGCTCGTCCGCTTCCCGCGCAATCTCTTCCGCTTTTCCGCGTCCGATGAACCAGGCCGGATCAATCTTGTCCCGAAATTGGACAAAAGTGGCCACTACCTCGGCACGGGCCGTATCGGCCAAAAGGGACAACTCCTCCAGAGAGGAGCGCATCTCCCATTCGTCCCGTTTGGATCCGCAACCGACCAATATAGCTTTTTCCCTGGATACGACCGTTCCGATCGTCGTTCATCCCCTCTCTCCAACTTGCAGCAATTTGGCAACCATGTTAAGTATACCACGAAATAGCGGGGGAAGACGTTTGCTCAAACTGGAGATCCTCCGCACGGATGGACATCAGATCATCCCGGGTGGGATAACGTGTGTTCAACAGGCGAACCGCCTGCAATCGGACCGCTTGTTCCACCAGATTGCGAACGTAGCGGGCATTACCGAACGGGTGCGCCGAACGGTTGATCTCCTTAAGCAAATGGCGGCGCAACTTTTCTTTGGCAGAATTGGACATCCGGTATTGTCGCTGTTGAACCATTCGTTCCGCGATGTCGATCAGCTCATCGATGGTGAAATCGGGGAAATCCAGATGAATCGGGAAACGGGATGGCAATCCGGGATTGGAATGAAGGAATTGGTCCATCTCCATCGAATAACCGGCTAATATGAGAACAAATTCGTTTTTGTAATCCTCCATCGCTTTCACCAACGTATCGATCGCCTCTTTGCCGAAATCTTTTTCCCCGCCGCGCGCCAGGGAATATGCCTCGTCGATGAACAAAATCCCTCCTAGCGCCTGTTTGACGTGCTCCCGCGTTTTTTGTGCCGTGTGACCGATATACTCCCCCACCAAATCCGCCCGTTCCACTTCAATCAAATGCCCTTTAGACAATACACCCATTTCTTTGAACAGTTGACTCATGATGCGGGCTACGGTGGTCTTTCCGGTTCCCGGATTGCCGGTGAAGATCATGTGTAACACTTGCTGTTCCGCCGACAATCCCGCCGCCATCCGCCGGCGTCCCACTTCCAGCCAAGCGTAGATCTCATGGATGAATGCTTTGACCCGCTTGAGCCCTACCAGTCGATCCAAATCATCGAGGCACCGACGCAGGGGAAGATGTTCCGGTTGATCGACCGCATCCGCAATCACATCGGTAACGGTTGCCGCTGACGACCCTTTCCGCTCCGAGTCATAGTCCAGTACCACCTGAATCCGGTTGGTTTCTCTTGTGATGACCCTCCTGCTCATGTTTGTCACCTCTTATGGTCGATTCGGCTCCATATATATACGCAGGAGCCCAGTATTTGGTGAAGGACAAAAAAGAAACAACCAAGCGGAATGTCCGCTCGGTTGTTTCGGTCGGAGGCGGAATTATGCTTCTTTACCGGCCTCTTCGGCTTGCTGTTGTTGCAAGGAGACCGGACGTGCCGGCGTAAAGGTGGAAATCGCGTGTTTATACACCATTTGTTGTTTTCCATCGCTGTCAATCACGATGGTGAAATTATCGAAGCCCCGTACGACTCCGCGAAGTTGAAAACCGTTTATGAGATAGATGGTAACAGGGACCGCTTCTTTGCGGATTTGGTTGAGAAACGTATCTTGAATGTTGATGGATTGTTTCAAAGTCCGTACCTCCTATGTACGTTTTGGCATTAGTTTACTCTATTCGCTGTAACCAGGGAACTTTCCTGCTACAACCTGATGAATTTCTTCCGTGAAACCCGGGCGGGTCACGTCGAACCAACGAATTTCCTTCAAACGCCGGAACCAGGAGAGTTGCCGTTTGGCAAACTTACGCGTCCCTCGCTTAATTGCCTCAACCGCCTCCTCCAGTGTCCATCGCCCGTCGAGATACTGCTGAATCTCCTTGTATCCCAACGCTTGCATGGAGGTCAGGTCGCCCCGGTAACCGAGCGCCCGCAACCGTTTCACCTCTTCCACCAATCCGTCGGCCATCATCTGATCCACGCGCCGGTTGATGCGCTCATACAACTGCTCCCGCGGCATCGTCAGGCCAATCCACAATGTATTGTACAGGGAACCTTCCTGCTTTTGCAAATGGGAAAAAGGAACCCCTTTGGCATGAAATACCTCCAACGCACGAATGATGCGGCGTCTGTCATTAGGATGCAGGCGGCTCGCTGTTTCCGGATCCACCTTCGCCAATCGCCGGTGCAGGGCTTCGTTGCCCTGTTCGTCCGCCAATCGATGCATCTCCTCCCGAAAGGCCGGGTCTTCCTTTACGCCAGGCAGCTGATACCCGTGGGTGACGGATTGTACATACAATCCCGTCCCCCCGACCAACATCGGCAGGTTTCCGCGGGACTGGATCTCACGGATCTTCTCTTTCACCATCCGCTGAAATTCATCCACGGAAAACGGGTAGTCCGGATCAACGATGTCGATCATGTGATGAGGAACACGCGCCCGTTCAGCCGGCGTCGCCTTGGCGGTACCGATGTCCATGTACCGGTACACCTGCATCGAATCGCCGGAGATAATCTCGCCGCGAAACGATTCGGCTAGCTGCAGGCTGAGCGCTGTTTTGCCCACCGCCGTCGGCCCCACAATGACGAGCAGATCCTCTTTCTCTTTCATTCCCTCCCTCCTTCGACCCGGATCACGCCCAGTGCGAATCGGGCGGATTGTTTCACGATTTCAAAGCCCAATCGTTCAAACTCGCCGCTTTGCGGCCGCTCTTTCAGCACGACCCTCTTGCGGGCTACCCGAACCGCATGACGAACCGTCTCCGGGTCCAGCGGGTCCATATTGGCCAACAGACGAAGCGGCTGAACCCCGCTGGATGCGCGTACCGTTTCACGAAACATCGGATCAAACAGAATGATATCGTAGGAGCGATCCTCACATTGCGGCAAAAACTCCCGATAATCGGTACAAACCACTTCAATGGAACGCATCGCCTTTTTCAATACCTCGTTTTTCGCCGGATATGTCTTCAGCCCGTGGGCCACCAGTTCGGCAATGACCGGCTGGCTTTCCAAGCCAGTCACGGTTTGCCCGGTAACAAAGGCGGAGACGACGGCGTCCGCCCCCATCCCCAAGGTGCAATCCAAGACCGTGTCTCCAGGTTGCATCCCACTGACAGTCACCAACGGGTCGGGGTTTCCCTGTCGCAGTTGCTTGATCCGCGGGACAGACATGTTGGGGTGAAAAAAGAACTGTCGCCCTTCTCGATCTTCCCAGTGCCATCCCTCCCGCGTCACCACCACTGCCGAGTCAGCGCCATTTCGCTCCAGCAACTCCTCCAGAGAAAACCGCTCTCGTTCGACATAGGGCACACCCAGCCGACGGGCCAGGTGACGCGCCTCCTCCCTTTGTCCGGCATGCGGATGAAAAGACGTGGTCACCAGCATCTCACATCACCCGCTTAAACATCTTTTCGATTTCATAGGTGGAAAAATGCACGAGAATCGGTCGGCCATGCGGACAGGTGAACGGATTGTCACATGCTCCCAATTCCTCAAGCAAGCGTTCCATCTCTTCCCGCCGCAAGTATCGGTTGGCCTTGATCGCCGCTTTACACGCCATCAGCTTGGCACTGGCGTCCCGGAGGCGAACCGTATCCACCCGACCGTGCTCCTTGATCCAATCCAAGATCTCGCGGATGATCGCCTCCTCCTGTCCGTCAGGAAACCAACGTGGATGGGAGCGCACGAGAAACGTGGTTCCCCCAAAGGGTTCCACTTCCAATCCGATCGAGCGTAAATCATCCAGCTTGCTTCGGATCGTTTCCGCCTCAGACAGCGAACATTCCACCGTCATCGGCACCAACAGCGGCTGTTGTTCGGGATCGGTCTCTTTTATGCGGCGGAGAAATCGCTCGTAGTAAATCCGTTCATGCGCCGCATGTTGATCGATTAGATAGAAACCGTCTTCCGCCTGTGCCACGATGTAGGTGCCGTGCACTTGCGTCAATGGTTCCATCATCGGAAAACGGGATTTCGCCTCCGTCTCCTGCACAGAGACCGTTGACGACTCCTCTGGTTTTTCCAGTGATGGGATCGGCATCTGTTCCGGAGCGTTCGCTGGCTTGAGCAAATCAGCGCGGAAAACGGGTTCCGTCATTTCCTGCCGGCCGGAAGACGGTTCATATACCCGGTCTTCCCTCGCTGGACGCACCAAAGACGGATACCCATCCGATTCCGGCCGTCTTGCTGGCCGGTCGAAGGACAACCGTTCCTGTACTACTTGTGTTTTTTTCACCATCGGCCCATTCGGTTTCTTCTCCACTTTGGGGACAAGTACTTGACGGTGCAACGCCTGGTGAATGGACTGCACGATCAGGTCGTACAGCGTTTTTTCCTTGCTGATGCGCACCTCCAGCTTGGCAGGGTGTACATTGACATCCACCAGTTTGGGATCCGTCTCGACACACAATACACCGATCGGATAACGCCCCACCGGCAACAAAGTGTCATACGCCTGCAATACCGCCTGTACCAAAGGAACACTACGGATATAGCGTCCGTTAAGAATGATGGACAAATACGAGCGGTTGGACCGGGTCACCTCAGGACGAGCCACCAAGCCCGTCAAGCGGAAATCCGGATCTTCTGCTTCGACCGGCATCATATGGGACGCCACTTGCTTGCCATACAAGGCATGGATGACGTGAATCAATTTCCCGTCCCCTGGTGTCCGAAACAACTCACGTCGGTTGTGGCGAAGCGAAAACGCGCGATTGGGGTGAGCCAACGCCAACCGGCCGATCACATCAGCCACGTGACTAACCTCAGTGTTGACGGTTTTTAAGTATTTCAAACGAGCAGGGGTATTGTAAAACAGGTCTTCCACCCACACATCTGTTCCCCGGGAACGGGACGTTTCCTCGATCGATACCGTTTCGCCCCCTTCCAGCTTGAGCCGGATGGCGGGTTGGTCCGATCCGTCCTGGGTGGTTAGTGTCAGACGGGATACGGAAGCAATACTGGGCAATGCCTCTCCGCGAAAACCCAACGTGCGAATGGCGAACAGATCCCGCTCTCGGCGAATTTTGCTGGTGGCATGCCGGGCGAAAGCCAGTTGCGCATCCTCCCGGTCCATTCCACAACCGTTGTCAGAAACGCGGATCGAGCGAATTCCGCCTTCCTCCAACTGAACCGCAATCCGGTCCGCATCCGCATCGATGGCGTTTTCCACTAGCTCTTTCACCACGGATGCCGGTCGCTCCACCACTTCTCCCGCTGCGATCTGGTTGGCCAAATGATCGTCCAAAATACGGATCTTCCCCATCTTCGGCCCTCCCTATACCCGACTGGATTTCAGCCGTTGTTGCAGACGGTGAATCAACTGCATCGCATCCAAGGGAGTGGAGCCCATAAGATCCCACTCAGCAAGCTCCTTCAGCACTTCCCGCTCCGTTTCACCCAAATCCCGTTCGGAGTTCGTTTCCGTTCGCGCCTCCGGTTCGGGAACCGCAGGGAACAACTCCAACTGCTGAACCGCGGCGGCCGTTTCCGCCTGCCCCTCCAGCTCGTTCAAGATCACTTTGGCCCGTTGGATCACTTCCTGCGGCAATCCGGCCAGCTCAGCCACCTGAATTCCGTAACTGCGGTCAGCACGCCCCGGTTCGATCCGGTGGAGAAAGACCACTTTTCCATCCTTTTCCACACATCGGGCGTGCACATTCACCACTCGGGGAAGCGTTTCCTCCAACCGGGTTAGCTCATGATAGTGCGTGGAGAACAGGGTTTTTGCCTCCACATGATCGTGAATATATTCCACGATCGCATGTGCGAGGGACATGCCGTCGTATGTAGAGGTACCGCGCCCCACTTCATCCAGCAGGATCAAACTTTGTTTC
Source organism: Polycladomyces subterraneus (assembly GCF_030433435.1). Classification (NCBI taxonomy): domain Bacteria; kingdom Bacillati; phylum Bacillota; class Bacilli; order Caryophanales; family Thermoactinomycetaceae; genus Polycladomyces; species Polycladomyces subterraneus. The sequence goes on along the minus strand of NZ_JANRHH010000033.1, from coordinate 19,150 downwards.
GTCGCTTGGGTCAGCGCCTGACACGTCTCCGCCATCTCCACCATAAACGTGCTTCGGCCCCCGACCAAATCGTCCGCCGCACCAATGCGTGTGAAGATCCGGTCCACGATGGGGATTTCCGCCCGCTTCGCGGGAACGAAGCTGCCGATTTGCGCCATCACCGTGATCAAGGCCACCTGGCGCATATAAGTGCTTTTTCCGGCCATGTTGGGACCGGTGATCAGCAAGATCTGCCGGTCTTCCGGGTCCATCTCCGTATCGTTAGCCACGAACGGCTCCTCCCGGTTGGCCGCCTCCACCACCGGGTGCCGCCCCGCTTCGATCCGCAAGCGGCCGTCCGTGCGGATGACCGGACGGACATACCGATAGCGGTCAGCCACGGCGGCAAGTGACTGCAACGCATCCAACCGCGCCACTTGTTCAGCGAGCGTTTGCAGCCGCGGAATCTGCCGGGCCACCTGTTCGCGGACCTCGGTAAACAACTGATACTCCAGTTCGACCGATTTTTCTTCCGCTTCCAGGATTAACTGTTCCTTTTCCTTCAGCTCCGGCGTGATAAACCGCTCCGCATTGGCCAAAGTTTGCTTCCGTTCATATCGCCCTTCCGGTAAATGGCGGAGATTGGCCTTGGTCACCTCGATATAGTAACCGAAGACCTTGTTGTAACCCACTTTTAGCGACTTGATGCCTGTCGCTTCCCGCTCGCGACGCTCCAACTGAGTGATCCAGTTTTTCCCTTCCCGTTGCGCCCTGCGCAGCCGATCCAAATAGGGATGGTAACCTTCCCGGATCAAACCACCCTCTTTGACCGAAACTGGTGGATCATCCTCAATCGCCTTGGCGATCAGCTCCGCCACGTCGGCGCACACATCCATGTGTTCGCCCATCATCCGAAGTGGCGGGCAATCCATCCCTGCCAACACTTGCTGCAATGCGGGAAGCGCCTCCAGCGAACGGCGAAGTGCTTGTAAATCCCGGGCATTGGCAGAACCGTACGCGATCCGAGCGGCCAATCGCTCCAGATCATACACTTCCTTTAACCGTTCCCTCACCTCCTCCAACAACAGCAGATCGTCCAGAAACGCTTGTACCGCATCCTGCCGTTCTTCGATCGCCTCTTTATTCACCAGTGGCTTGTCCAGCCATTGGCGCAACATTCGGCTCCCCATCGCGGTAGCCGTCTGGTCCAACAACCAGAGCAACGATCCTTGACGCCGACCATCTTTCAACGTGGCCGTTAGTTCCAGATTGCGCCGGGCCGCTTCGTCCAGAATCATAAACTGACGGGCATCATACCGTCGAACCCGATTGAGATGCCGCAGGGATCGTTTCTGCGTATCCTGCAGATAGCGAAGCAACATGCCGCCCGCCCGGACCAGGAGCGCTGTCGTGAACACCTCTTTTGCCGAAGGAAACTGTTGGGCCAATGCCGCCTCCAGTTCACCAGTGGTCCCCAGTTTCTCCTCGGTCATCGGGGTGAACAGACATCCCAGCCGCATGCTAAGCCGCTTTTGAAAATGACGGTCCCCCGCCAATACGGAGTCGAGTAGCACTTCCCGGGGGCGGTACGCGCTGGTTTCGTCCATCAGCCGATCCAATTCCCCTTCCAGCTGGGTCACATACCATTCGCCGGTAGAAAGATCCCCGGCCGCCAACGCATGAGCACGGCCGTCGGTAGCGAGCGCCACCAAAAAGTTGTTTTCTTTGTCTGCCAGCATTTTTTCCTCAATGACCGTGCCCGGCGTGATCACGCGAACCACTTCGCGCTTGACCACGCCTTTGGCCGATTTTGGGTCCTCTACCTGCTCACAGATCGCGACTTTGTATCCTTTTTCGATCAACCGCTCGATATACGCATCAGCGGAATGATACGGCACACCGCACATCGGCACCCGTTCTTTCCCGCCGTCGCGTGAGGTCAACGTAATTTCCAGCTCTTCGGCTGCTTTTTTCGCATCCTCAAAAAACATCTCGTAAAAATCGCCCAAACGGAAAAATAAAAAGGCATCCGGATACTCTGCCTTAATCGATAAGTACTGTTCCATCATCGGCGTATATTTGGCCAAAACAGGACACCCTCCGAACCGTAAGAGTCATTTTTCGTACGGTCTATTGTAACACTCCACCAACGGACCGAACAACCGCGCCTGTTACGACCTGATGAAAACAAAGTTTGTTGATTAACCCAATCGAATAACCGAAACACCCTCGTCACCTGGAGGTCTTCGGGGTGTGCTGGTAGGGAGGGACTTTCCACACCTGGCGAATGTCTCTTTGTTCATCCCAGGTTTTGCCGGACAACAGATATTTGTAAAATGGATCCAGAAACTCCGCATAACCAGCGTATTCACTTAATCCGCGTAAATCCTCCCATAATGTTTCCACCAGCGGTTGGATGTCGGTTTTGTTACCGTAATAATACGCACGTTGCACGGACAATCTTTTGAGCGGTTCCAACTGCAGATAGGGATAGCGGGAAGCAATCAGTTGCGCGGCCGCAATCACTCCTTTGGTCACGGTGGGAGAAATCAGCCAGCTGGGCAAAGTCCGGTATTCAAAACCACCGTGGAACTGATGACGGAAATCCCCCAGATAACCATATTTCGGCCGTCGTTTGGCACCATTGGGGTCCTCCGCCAACACCAACGGCAATGCCAAGTAGTTGTCCAATGCTCTGAGCAATTTGAAATTGAGCAAAATGCCGCTGAAATGGATATGACCACCCAACGGATAACCGGCACGCGGCAATCCACCGGCCAACCAGACGACATTGGCCGTTTTCACTTTTTTGGCGGCTGTAATCAACCCCTGGTAAATCCGCACCACCAGTTTGCGCGGCTCGGGTGTGGGTTGCGGACGAATCTCCACCAACGGTTTGTTGGCGCGATTCTGCCCGTGCCAGATCTCATCGCATCCCACCCTGCCAAAACGGGGGAAATATTGAGACGCCAACGCCAGTTGCCCATTGGCATGTTGCATGATAAACTCGGGGTCTGCCCCCAACGTGATGGATTCGGGCTTGACCGCGGTTTCTCCTAATTGTTGGGTGTATTGGTAAATCGCGTGAATCAACACATTCTCCATTTCGGTATTTAATCTCGGATTGGGGATCACGTCCACCACAACGAATTTTCTCCCTGGCAGTGTCCCCACTTTGACGATACCGTAATCCAATCCCAGCGCATACAACGAACGCACGGCCAGTTTCTGAACTCGATTGACTTCCCGATTTTTTTCTCCCAGGGGCACGCGTTCGTATGCCACACGTTGGGGCTTATTATCCTGCGCCAACCAAACCGAGCTGCCTTTGGATCGATACATCAACGGTGTTTCCGTTTGGAAGACAACCACAATGTATTTCCTGAGTAGCCTCATATGGGCAGTGGCGAAGGAGATACCGTGCAACTTCAAAACCCCTGCTTTGATTTCCCTTTTGCGGATGCGTTCCACTACGGCCTCGTCGTTCAGTATCAACATCGATTCGGAAAACCCAATCAGTTCATTCGAATGTTCCAATCGAATCGACGGGGAAAGAACCCGTTCTGCGGAAATCGCTTCACTCCGAATCCATTGTTTATCATCCCATAGTTTACATGGAAGAGTGAGGGAACTCATCGCCTTTCCCCTTTCGCTTTTTCCAACTTCGCATACACTGATATGGTATGAAGCACCTGGGTGACAGGTCAGTGAAAAAAAAACAAAAAAGGGGCATATGCCCCCTCAACAACTAAGAGGGGGACTTCCCCCTCCGGATCGGTTCAATCGAGATCGTCGATCACCAAATCGGGATCCAAATCTTCAAAGTCCTGCACATCCGCTTCCAGCGAGGATGGATCGTACTCTTTGTCGTCCAGGTCCTCATAATCGTGGGGATAGCAGGCGACGCAAATTTTGGTCTCCCCCGTCACTTCTACGAGAAATTCCCGCTCCACACGTACCAAGACGGAATCGCCGCTGGAAGAGATTGTTGCCTCGATGCAGTTGGGAGATTGCGTGGAAACCGCGTTCACGCTGATAGTATCTTCCCGCAGATTACGGTCGTAGAAGCTAAGCGGCACCTGATCGACATACCGTACCGTCTCCTTGGCCACATCCGTTTTGGTATTGCCTTTGGTGGCATACCAGATGTTGATGTCGTAATTTCCCATGACCTCGACAACCTCACCCACACGGTGCGCTTCATATGAATGATTGATAATCCAAGCACCCAAAATGTTGGAGATATTGTCCGGCGGGTGGATGGTGTGCGTTGCCTGGGAGAACTTACGACCCCTGCCGCAGATCGCTTTGGTGATGATTTGGCGATATTGCACGTCTCTATCTGTTTTTGCCATGTTGCTCCCTCCTCCAAACAATCGTTCAGTACCATGTGTATGCAGGGCAGAAGTCTAGGGTGCAAAAAAAAGCCCACGGAAAAATCCGTGGGAAATTGCCATTCAATTGCCTTTGCATCCGCATGGGCCTCCGCTACCACAACCACTCCGTGAAACATCTCCGCCCACTTCCACGTCGATTTTGCGGGAGACCGCATCGGCCAACACTTGCTGAATCGTTTGCAGGAGGTCATTCACTTCCACCTGGCTCTGCTGATATTCCCGGACAATCGGTAAGTTTTCCATTTCTTCCTGCAAGGCTTTCAGTTCTTGCTCAAGACGGCGGACATATTCTGTTTTTTGATAATGCTTGGCATGGACCAACTCTTTTTGTTTTCTTTTGATCTCCGCAATTAATCCATTGACACGGGCACTGTTCTGGATTTGTTTCTCCGCTTGTCGAAACCGGCTGATTTCTTCCGTCTGCTGCAAGCGGCGACCCAGCTCGGCCGCCGTTTGCAAAATGGGATGGACGTTGTTTAAGATGCGGTCCATGTCACATCCCCACCTGAGAATAGGCTTCTTCCACCCATACTCCTTTCAGCGTGTGCGTTTTCGGCTCATCGATCCGAACATGGGTAAAGCGACCGATCAGGTGTTTCGGACCGGTGAAGTTGACCAACTTGTTGGACCGTGTCCGTCCTGACAGCACATTGGGATCTTTTTTGCTTTCCCCTTCGACAAGTACCTCCACCACTTGGCCGCGGAGCGCTTCGTTTTTCCTGCGGCTGATCTCGTCCTGCAACTGGTTGAGCCGCATCAGGCGCTCTCTCTTCACTTCCATCGGAACATCGTCTTTCATCTTGGCCGCCGGGGTTCCTTCCCGGGGAGAGTAGATAAAGGTAAACGCCGAATCGAATTCCACTTCGCGCACCAGCGACAGCGTTTCTTCAAACTGTTCGTCCGTCTCACCAGGGAAACCGACGATAATGTCGGTCGTCAAGGACACATTCGGAATGGCCGCCTTGATTTTGCGAACCAACTCCAAATATTGTTCCCGGGTGTATTTCCGTGCCATCATCTTGAGGATCTCACTGCTTCCCGACTGCACCGGCAGATGGATATGCTCCACCAGGTTGCCGCCTTTGGCCAGCACCTCAATCAAGTGATCATCGAAATCACGCGGATGGCTGGTCGTGAAACGAACGCGTGGAATGCCGATCTTGCGCACGTCGTCCATCAGGTGGGCGAATGTGTAATGACGATCTTTGAAATCCTTCCCGTACGCGTTGACATTTTGGCCCAGCAGGGTGACTTCCTGATACCCTTTCCGAGCCAGTTCCCGAATTTCAGCCAATACGTCCTCCGGTCGACGGCTGCGTTCCTTTCCGCGCGTGTAGGGTACGATACAGTACGTACAGAACTTGTCGCAACCGTACATGATATTGACCCAAGCCTTGAGACCGTCTTCGCGCACCTTGGGCAGGTTTTCGACGATGTCCCCTTCTTTGGACCAAACTTCCACCACCATCTCCTTGCTAAAGAGCGCTTCCTTCAACAAAAAGGGCAGGCGGTGAATATTGTGTGTCCCGAAGATCAGGTCCACATAGGGATGCTGGCGCAAAATGCGGTTGACGACGCCTTCTTCCTGAGACATGCATCCACACATGCCCAATACCAGGTCGGGATTTTCCATCTTCAGCGGTTTCAGCCGGCCGATCTCGCCGAAGACCTTATCTTCCGCATTTTCACGGATGGCACAGGTATTGAGCAAAATGACGGAAGCCTGTTCTTCCGAGTCCGTGGGTCGGTATCCCATCATTTCCAGGATACCCGCAATCGTTTCGCTGTCATGCACGTTCATTTGACAGCCGTAAGTGCGGATCAAATAATATTTCCCTTCGCCGATACGGCGCATATCTTCCGGTATCTCACCAAACTGAAGTACTTCCACGTCCTGCTTGCCGCGTTTCTTCGCCGCCTTCAGATCCGGCGGGACGAAGTAACGCTCCCAATCCTTCACTTTTTGGGTCATACTCTATTCAACACCTTTCTACAGGTGGAAATGACATACCTTTGCAATTTATTAATTATACCCGAACCGGCAAACCCCTGCAATGCAGGGAGAAATGTGGCAAAAGAATAATACCTGATCTAAAGGTAGAGCCAGCAATTCTGCGACGAACCACAAGATGACACAAGTCTCGTGAGGTTACCTGTATAAAAATACAACCGACGCCAATTAAATATAGCGTCGGTTATATTTTGTCTACCCTTTGTCTGTTGCATTAGCTTTTGCATCTCAGACTGCAGCAAAGTGATGTTTTTCATCTTGTCATCCCGCATTTGTAAGAAAAATTGTCGGAGAGCAGGATCGATGATGTGAACCGCTTGTTCGTTATAAAAGCATTGATCTTGAATCTCATCTTTCAAGACGTCTTGTATTTTTTGAAGCGGATTCATCAAACTCTTTTCTCCTTTCATTATGTGATGTTCTGCTGTTTCATCTGTTGGTTGAGGAGCTGAAGATGGTTCCGTGCAGTTTGTTCTAACGACTGAAGCTGCTTTTGCAAGGGTGGATCGGTGGTGAATTTCGCAATCTCCGCATATTTCGAAGCAATAGCATTCTCTTTATGCAATGCTGTTTTCAATGCCAAGCTGATTATCTCCTGTTGTAGGACGGGATTCATCATCATGATATTTCTCATTCCTTTCAGGGGTCATTTTATGGAGTAATACAAATTTCCCACTGCATCGAGGGGCCAAATAGACGTCTTCCAATCGGTGTACGCCTTTTTTGCCCAACTCCTCACACAGTTTATTACGATCCCAACCGATCCCACGGAGGTTTTCGTGAATCACCTTGCCATCCAAGATGAGAACCACAGGCATCAACGTTTTGGTGACAGGGATTTGAAGGTCGCTGGGAGTCACTGGCTGTACGGAACTTTTCTTTAGAACACTCAACTGTCCATTAGTCTCCAACGTGGCATACGCCACCTGGTTCGGATTGGCCGCACGCATGTACCGAAGTTGGGACAACAGTAGCTCAAGGTTAAACAAATTCTTACGCATCTGATCCCGAAGGATGCGCCCGTTCTCCACCAAGATTGCAGGACGGCCTACTAGGATCCGTGCGATCCGGTGGCTACTGACCACGAGGAAAGAGTGGATGTAATGCCACAGATAGACGGTTCCGGCCGCCGTCAACATGTGGGGAATGCGCACTTTGGAACTCGCCAACGGGGAGACGATCAAACCGCCCATCAACCAGAAGAATGTAAAGTCAAAGGCGGCAAACTGTCCGCCGGATCTTCGGGGCAACAATTTCGTTGCCAAATAGACAACCATCCCGATTACGAGGGTGCGAACCGCATACCCTCCTATACTTAATTTCTCGACGGAGCCAAAAATCGATTCCATGTTACTTACCCCTCACTGACGTATAAGGTCCCGTCATCTTCCAGCATGGCGACAAAGACACGTCTTGGATCGGAAATCCTTTTTCTCGAGAAGCTTTTTTTAACCACTGGATATCCAATCCAAGATTTTTCAAATTTTCGTGGTGAATGTCGCCGTCATAAATAAGAAAATGAGGGGAGAAAGACCTTTTTATCTTTATCCGGCAGTTTCAAGGTCTTTCGCTGAATCGGTTGATGCTCAAATTTTTTGGTGACGCTTATTTTACCGTGGGGCTCTAGTGTCGCATAAGCCACTTGAGACAGCTTGTACGCTCCCAGCAGTCGCATTTGGCCTAACAATTCATCGATAGTGATCAGTCCACGAAACAGGTTTTTCTTTTGAATTTGTCCATTTTCAATAAGGACAATCGGTTTACGACCGATCAAATTGGGCCATTTCAAATCAAGATAGGACTGCAGCACGTTGAGTCCCGAATAAATGAAGAGGATCACGAGTGCCTCCAGCAAACCGTGTTCGGGGTTGGACATCCGGGATGCGGAAATGGCTACGATCCCTGCTGCGACCAGATAATTGTGCCCCGTTAAGATTCCGATTTGCCGTTTCCCCATCCAACGGATCATGGCGATCATCATCCAATACAAGAGCGTGGCTCGAACGGCGAACCCCCACAACGGCAGGTTTTTTCCTCCGAAAAGTAATGCTTGCCAGTCCTCTGCCACAAACCCTCACGTCCTCTCTGGTGCCCGACTACAAGGAATAGTTTCCCTCTGTGATGATTCGATATGTAAAAAGGCTGCAACGGAGATCCGTTGCAGCCGAGATTTATTTGAAGATGGAAAGGACCGCACCCCCTGTTGCGGAAAAGGGGAATGACCATCCAGGGAAACACTTTCCAGATCATCAACAAACCGAAGCAAGCAAAGTCAAACTGAAGTTCTCCGGGCTCTGAATCGCCTTAGTCCAGACAGGATCATACAAAGCGGCGAGCAAAATCCCCACTACTGCAGCATTGATCCCGCTCAAGGCCGCTTGAAACTACGGGCGTTTGGCGATCCATCCCCAAAAAGACAAGCTTCCGATAAAAAGGAGGCAAAAAGATCTCCACCGTTGCCCTAGGCACCGAAATCCCCCCGTTCATTTTCCTGTTACTTTAGCGGACATGATATTTCAAGGATATCCGAAACCTTAGTGGACATCAGACCCCTGTTTTTCGGGTAGTATATGTCCGCTAATGATAATTAGCGGACATGAGAATGCTGACAAAGTTTGAGGTCGTGTCTGATGAATCGGTGAGGGGAAACGGATCCGTCACGTCGTTTCCATGCCGTGTGTACGCCCGTATGCCGTCCACGGCCGAAAGGATCAGCCGAAAACCTTCCATCTTCGGCTCAGCAATGTATTCATCATCATCAAAATCGACTCACCAGGACATCCAATAGTGTGAAGCCACCGTCCGGGAAGTGTCGAAGACGAAGATTCAAATCACAGATGACGATAGAGCTGGCGGTTTTTTGTGGGGTGAAACCAAACTAAGCCGGGATTTTTCCCCGGCTTGTTTTCATTACCAACGACTCTGCAACCCTTTTCTGAGACTTCGCCCTTTTTTGGGCCTTGAGTTATAATCTTGCATAACGACATATGTCGTTATACAATATCATTAAGGGAGGTGTTCCCAGTGGACAAGGAGCTACTCAAAGGAAGCCTAGATCTGCTGCTCTTGTCGATCATCGCCAGACGGGACACGTACGGATACGAAATCGCCAAGGAACTTCAGGAGCGGAGCCAAGATACCTACCAGATCAGCCAGGGAACCCTATATCCGGCGCTCCGGCGGCTGGAGAGCAAGGGGTGGATCCGTTCATACTGGGGTGAATCGGAGGCAGAGGGAAGAAGAAAGTTTTATGCCATTACGGATCTCGGCCGGGAAAAGCTGAAGGAAAAGCTGAGCGATTGGGACCGGCTGAGCTCCTTGATCCAGTCCGTGCGAAAGGTGGAGTGGACATGAGCGACACGCTCAAATGGTACGTAGAGGAAATCCTAAGGGAATCGGATGCGGAAGGAAAGGAACGAGTCGACCTGGCTGACGAGTTGTATGATCACCTGCTCTGTATACGGAATGAATATGTTGAGAAAGGCATGTCCGAAGCGGAGGCGAACCAGCTGGCGATGCAGGAATTTGGCGATTCACGAAAGATCGGTCGCCTCCTAAATCCATATCGGAAAATTGTTCTTGCAGCTAGAATTTTTATAATTTACCACATTATTTTTATTACAAATTTTTTTGTGTTAGAATATTTTCTGTTCAATACTCCGTTGTACGGGATGATACGGATCGGTGAGATACCGCTCATCGAAATTCTAATTTTCATCTTTTTTCCGTACACAGTTTTCATGTATATCCCTCACCAATACTTTGTCATGTTCGTGATGATCGGATTGGTTATGCCGATCGCGTGGAAACAGACTCATTCCTGGATCCGAATCCTAGCGCTTTCCGTTGGAATCAGTTTCGTGATCCTAACGGGGGAATATCTGAGCCAGGAATGGGTTGTTTCAATGTTTGATCTTAAGAAAGACTGGGCGAAAGCTTGGAACACTTTGATTCAGAACGCAGGTTGGCTTCAGGGTCAGGCTGTAGCGGGCGGACTGGCCGGATTCCTCATCCTGAAGCTGCTATTGAGAATCAAACCGATTCGTAAATTCATCCCGGCTCCCTCGAATAAATAAAAAACGTCCTCATGGGGCCAGTGAGGCTGTTGACAAAGAAGGTCAACAGCTTTTTGGTATCGTATTTGGCCCCAATTACCCAGCCGAGACGGCCGCCCGCGGCATCCCGGGCATACTGAACAATACGCTCGAGGGACAAGGTCTTCTATGTTGACCGTGGTGGCTGGAGAGTAAAGGAGAACAGCCTTCCGTTCGGGGTTGAAGTGCAAGATTCCCTTTCGGGTAGGTAATGTCCGCTAATGTATATTAGCGGACATTTAATGCCCTGTGCCTCTTCCAGCCTCAGCAAATCCTTAAAGCGAATAATTTTTCGGTCATCCCCGTCAACAATCTCCAACCATTTTTCAAATGAATTGACCTTGGTGATGAAACCGCAAAATTCCTTTGGACCAGCAGTAGTAGCATATGTCGCAACCACTGCCATATCCTCATGCAGCGCTCTCTGCATTATGTACTCCATCATCCAACTCTGACGGCTGATACTTTGGTCCCAGTACCCGGCAGGTATCCCTTTCAATATGCCTTCCGGTTCATAGGATATCACAAGGTGAAAGGAGGCTCGTGATGTTTATCCTATTAATCGGTTTCGGGTTGATTTTGGTGTTTCTGCTGGTGATCGCGTTTATATTCTTTGTTTTATGAGGAGGAAAGTGCCAATATAAGGTGTTCTGAAAACCCTTGATACAAAAGGGTTTTACTTTTTATCCCATCTGAAACGGTAGATTTTACACGTAAGGAAAGGTTACCACTTTGCTGTTCATCATTGGGCGCGACTTGTATATGCTCGATGGCTAAAAAGTAGGAATCGGACCGGACGGAGAAACGTTAATCCGAAATCCCGAAGTGTTTGGGTAGGATATGTCCACTAATCTCATTTAGTGAACATATTTTTAGCTACCTCAACAATTTGCGTTCACGATTTTTCCTAAAGGCGGGCGTTCGTTTAATTTTGACTAACTATGCATGTGCCGTCTCTACAGTACGGATCAATGAATAGTCTACAGGTGTTGGCTATATAGAAAGGGAGGTTTATTATGAGCGGATTTGGTGGATTTGGTGGATTTAGTTTCGGATTGCATCGTTTGTTAATTTTCCTGTTGGTAATTGCAACAATTTTTGTTTTTGCTGGCGTTGGATTTGGTGGCGGTGGCTTTTAACAGCATTCACACACAATGAGCCCAACTTATGTTGGGTGAGACAAACCCAGGGGAAAAAGCCCTGGGTTTGTATATAGTTTGGGAGAAAGTGGAGAAAGATAGCGAGATCACGGAGAAAACAGGCTAAACCCTATCACCGTTTCAAACATTTACATACTATACATTAGGTGGCGGCCAGCAGGAAGATCAGCAGAAGCCGAAGCCAGCCGAAGTCGAACCTAACCCTTTCTTACAACCCAGCGGAAACCGCTGGGTTTGTACATAGATTGGGAGAATGTGCAGAAAGATAGACGGAGATAATCGGGAAACTAATGAACGGGGAGCATCTCGATTATCGATCGGTCCTGTATCAAAAACGGCCATTTCATTGGAAATAAACACAGGAAACAGCCGACGAAGTGTACGGGCTGTCAAGGAAATGAAGGTTGCTGCAAATCCCTTAGTTTATTTCGGCAATACCTTCCAGGATGTTTTTGCCCACTTGGGGGTTGGAACGGATAAAATCCGCAGACTTACGCAGTTCATTGGGATCAACATCGGCTCCGGTGAGTTCCCCTGGTCATCGTCCCGAAGGAAGTCGCGGATGAAGTCCTCACTGTTTGAGGGCTTTATTCTTTAATGTCCTACTTAGCCAAGATTAGCCTTTAAGTACGAGAACCGGACAGAAATAATTCCTGCCCGGTCTTTATGAGGAGAGGAGAATGGTCCCCAACGGGAAGGAGGTGGATTATCTCGTTAGTTCATTCTCAATTTCCTAAAGAACAACAGTCCGACTCCCGCGAAGACTGCCGCAAGCCCGAAGATAATCATGTTCGCGAATGGGGACGCAGTTTTCGGGAGTTTGCCACCTTGTTGCGTTTGAGAGCTGGTATTGCCGGGTTTGTCGGTGCTGTTATCTCCGTGGCTTTTATCGACGGAACCGCTACCATCGCCGACACCCGAGGAACCTTTCGGCAAGTTTTCGCACGCGATACCGTCGTGATCCCGATCCAGCCCGTCAACGTTTTTTGTCTTTGACCCTCCATGTGACTCGAAGTACTGCTGAGCTTCTTCTTGGGTTTTGAAGTCCTTACAATCTTTGTCTGCTGCAAAAGCCACAGGAGCTACCATTAACGCGAACAGAAATACAGTCATTATTACTGCTGTAGTACGCATAATGTACCTCCTTTTGTATTATCCCTCCCCCGTTAGGGGTGAATCATCCCCCTCCATATTATTGATTCGAAAGTCTGTCATTTTTTTTGTCGCTTTATTCAAACAAAATGAATCGTGAATAACGAAACTCTCGAAATATCGTGAAGGACTTTTTTCTCTAAAGAAACTCCTGAGAATAGCTCCTACTTATTTATGCTAAGTGCTATTATCGACTAAAGAAAATACTACTACAATTACTTATTTTCCTATCATACATAATGTCTAGTACATAAAAAGTATATATCCTACGAATAGATAAATGTGAGGAAAAAACCAGGGAGGGAAATTATGAAAAACTTTCTGAAGGCCCTTATAGGGCTTGTTGTTGTAATTGTCTTAATCGGGATCGCTTTGTTTATCATTTCCTGGTTGCTAATGATCGGAGGGGCGATTGTTGCCATTGGTGGGCTGATTTTCTTTTTGTTCCCCGCTGTGTACTGGAAACTAAAAATACAAGAAAAGGATGAGCGACCTAATAATGCAGAACATACTTCCAAAAAACCAGCTCTCCCAATTCATATTAGATTAACAGGTTTGGTTCTACTCATTATTGGGCTTATTTCCTTTGCTTCGGGGAAAGCTCTTTATGCAGCAATTAGTGATGAAGGATCAAAGCAAAAAACTAAACCCGTTCAACAAGCTGTGCAGCCAAACAAAGAGCCAACACAGGTAGTCAAACAACCCTCATCTTCAAAACCGTCAAAAACGAATCGTGTCTCGGTAAAGGTAGTTGATGTTATTGATGGAGATACAATTGTGGTTAACTTAAATGGAAAAAACGAAAAGCTACGAATGATTCTAATAGATACACCAGAAACTGTTTACCCGAATAAGCCTAAACAACCATTTGGAAAAGAAGCAAGCGATTTCACCAAGAAATTGTTGCTAAATAAAACCGTTGAGTTAGAGATGGATGTCCAGGAACGTGACCAATATGGTCGTCTATTGGCTTATGTTTACCTAAATGGACAATCCGTACAAGAGCAACTACTGATGAGGGGATTGGCACGAGTTGCTGTATTTCCTCCCAATGTTAAACACTTGGATGAATACCGCGCTATCCAAGACCAAGCAAAACAACGAAAAGTGGGGATTTGGTCGATTGAGAATTACGTGCATGACGATGGTTTTCATCCACCCCAGCCTAAAGTAGCTTCAAAACCAGCACCTAAAACATCTTCTAGTTTAGAAGGAGATAGTTCTCAATCTTCAAGCGCATCTAATAGATCATCTAGTTCTAAGAGATCAAGTTCACATCATTCTAGCTCTTTGAATACCGGAGATAAGAACTGCAGTGATTTTAGCATCCAGTCTGAAGCACAATCTTACTTTGAATCTCATGGAGGAAGCCCTTCAAACAATGTAGATGGATTAGATCGGGATCATGACGGAATTGCATGCGAGTCATTACCGTAGAGTATATAAAAACTTTGATATCTAAGAGGCGATGGCTCGTGTGATATAGTCCCACAAAAGGCCCAGCAAATGCTGGGCCAATTTCTCATTAAGTAAGCTATGGCAAGGAACATCGTTCCAACCTATCAAGAGCTCTAACTTATTTACGATCAGATAATTAGGATATCCATTATAAATGCTCATTTAATAAAAGCTTTTCCGAATAACCATTTGCATAATGTATCTCCTTTTTCTTTCGATCAAATTCTCCTTTTGCTTTATGAATTAATCGATGATGTGTTGGGCAGAGGATCATTATATTATCTGGAGAATTATTTTGAGTTAATGAAAAAGGCTCAATGTGGTGACCTTCTACTACTGAGACACCGTATTCATTTAAGCTAGATCTACCACATATTTGGCAACGATGGTTATACCTTTCCTTCAATTCATCAATAATTTTTTTGTTATATTTCCTTATCTTTCGAAGACCTTCTTTGACCTCAATTGATGCGTTAGAGTCTAAGCTATTAATATAATTTACAAACTGATCATCATCCATTTCCATAATACTACTTTCTAATTCTCGTTCCCCATGTTGTTCTACTATGTTATTAAATGTGCCCATTGTGGCTTTGAGAGTGCTGTTAGTTAAAAATGATATCGCCTGATCGATTCCTCCGAACTCATTCATACATTTAGTTACAATTTCTTCTCTTATGAAGCTAAACCCTTGAGGAATAAAATTGGTCCTATAACCAAAAAAACGTGCAAACTCAACAACATCAATATCAATTTCCTGTAGGTTGTACAAAAAGTATATGTATTCCCAAGTCTCCCCCTTAATGTCTTTTCCCCAAGCAATTTCAGCAATTTCTGGGCTATGTACCTTTGCAAGTACCATCCCGTAATAAACAAACTTCCCTTGACTATAGATGAGTACTCTATCCCCTTTTTCAATCTTATTCCAGTTCCTTATATTTGCTGGCCCAGGAAGAGCTCCCCACATGTTTACTTCTTCGTGAGCATTAACTATTTGTAATTGACGAAACACATCTTCTGGAAGTAAAAAACGATACTGACCGATACGAAACTTATTTTGGATTGTATCCTGGAGGTGTTTCTGAGCATCCTTGCTACTTGCAGTGAAGTAGAATAGCTTCATTTAATCACCTCTATTCATGTTTCTATAATTATGGCCTGGTCTTTTACGCGATGAACGAAAAGTCAATGGTGGCGTCAAAGTAATCCTGCGACACTAAAATGGGAGTGGGTGAAACAAAGATTCCTTCCTTGATAAAATAATTTCGAATATGTATCCTAAAAACAATATTTTAACTATATTATTATTTCCACGGTGGTGACAAGATGGCCCAAGAATCATTTTTACGTCCCGTGATGCCCGATGTGTTAGAACAATGGCGTTACTACATCGATCACTTGCATCTTCAACCCGACGATCTAGTATTGGATGTGGGATGCAATTGTGGGGATGCCGATCAGTTCATCACGTCTCTTCACCCTGAAATCCGCCAAATCATCGGATTGGATCATTCACCTGTACGCTTGGAACGGGCAAATAAGCGTTGGGGCGAGAACTCGAAAATTCAATTCGTTGAAGGGGATGCCACTCAACTACCTTTTTCCGATCACACATTTGATAAGGTATTATGTGTAGATACACTCGAATGGGTCAAGCCTCCGGAGGCAGGTCTACGGGAGATTTTCAGAGTTCTGAAACCGGGTGGCATTGCATTAATCATCCATACCGACTTCGATAGCCAGATCTTTTCAGGAAAGATGATTCAACTCACTCGAAAAATCGTTCACGCATTTTCTGATTCGGGAGCCTATGGAACGATCGGACGTGATCTGAAAGGGCTTTGTCATCGTTCGGGATTTTCTGATGTGGTCACTGATGTATACACGTTGACCAACCAATTTTTCAAGGAGGATCATTACGCCAAGAAGATTGCCGAAATGATGGGCGATTGGTTGAAACAAAAGAGTCTGATCACGGAAGACGAATGGAATGATTGGATTGATGATCTCGAGGAACAATCCAGAAGAGGTGAATTTTTTTATTCCGTAAACCGTTACTTGTGCATCTGTTCGAAATAAAGCATTGCTCCCCTCCCCTAAAAAGGGGAGGGGCAAAGACTGCTTGCTCCGAATTAAAGTTAAGAAGAAAAGCTGCAAGGAGGCATTTCCGATTCTTTCTTCTGAGGTACTGTATCGGTTGCGTATGGAACGGAACTTCTTTTAAACGTTTAAACGTATTGGCACCGGTCGGAGTGCTTGCCTTATAGTATTCGCCTCCATACCGGTGCCATTTATCCGACTTAGAAAATAGGAGGCGGCTCCTAGAATATACTGATTTACGGGTGTTGCCTTTTTTGTGTGTGGATCTGTCATTGCGACCTCAAGTATTCGGAGTGGTGTCAGTGATCCATCGCTTACTGCAATATAGCAATCTCGGCAGGTGGACAGAAAACAACCCAGCATAAAGCTGGGCAATCAAAATCCACAATGTGGTGTCCAATCATTTTCTATTGTAACTTACGGGGATACGAACACCACAGATGATATACCCCCTTTTAACCTGACTATAAATCACCTTTCTTCGCTTATGAGCTCAACGGCTTTCCGAAGCTCTTTTTCTGATGGTGTCGTGTATCTTCGGGTGGTTTCTATGGACTCATGACCAGCCAACGCGGCAACATTTTGGATGTCTACTCCCTGGTCGATAAGACTCTTACAGAAGGTATGGCGGAGGCAGTGGGCAGACACTTCTTTATCGTCAAGAACTTTGAAGTATCTTTCAAGCTGCTGATGGATAGCCTGACGGCTCATAGGCTTACCGTGACGGTTTACAAACAAGCGGTCTGTTTCCAGATCTCCACGATGCTCCTTCCATTCCTGATAGGATTTGATGAGATCGTGGTTCATTGGAACCATACGCCACTTACCGCCCTTTCCGGCGGTGATAGTAACTCGCCAGTAACGTTCATCTACAGCAGCCACATCGAGATCCCGCACCTCGCTGATTCGGAGACCAGCCTTCAGCATGAACATAAAGATGGCGAGATTTCTTGCTCTTTTCCATTCGTTGTTCTCGGATTCAATGGCATGTTGAACCTTGGCAACTTCTTTCCGGTCCAGCCAACGGGGAGCCTCGTTTAATTTGGAAACCCGCTTAACTTTGACTTTCCGGGCGACATCTACTTTGGCAAGGCCCTGATCGACGAGAAACGACCAATACACTTTCAGTGCAGAGATCCGCTTGTTTATGGTGGCCGGCTGCAGTTTATCATGGATCTGCATGTGTTGCCTCCAGTCTTGAATGTCGAGGGCGGTGATCTGAGCGGGTTCAAAATCATTGCTTACGCTCTCGGTATACCATTTCTCAAAGAAGCGGACGGATCGAAGGTATTCATCAATAGTAAGAGTCCTTTTCCCTTCCTCCTTAAGCCAGCTTTCAAACCTATCGAGGTAATTCATTCTGGTCACCTCAATCGAATCGTATTCTGTAAAGTATTTTTCCTATCCATTATAACGTATTCTGTAAAGTATTCTCAATGCTTTAGAAGAAATAATGTTGACAGAATTCATCTTCTGTAAAGATAAACATAATGCAGACTAATGCCTGGCATGGATATTTTCCGACTAAATCGGGTATAATACGGATAAGATGATAAGACAGTAAGATAGTAAGGAGGTAAGATTATGTCGGTCAAACTGAGCGACGACCGCACGTCCCGTATTTCCTCCCGTGGACAGGTTGTGATCCCGAAGGGGCTAAGGGAAAAGTACGGTTTGAAGGAAGGGGACAGTGTTGTATGGGAGGAGGAGAAAGGAAAACTGGTCCTGCGCAAAGCGAATTGGAAGGACTACGCGAATGAGATAGCGCGCAAGCTGGCGGAGGCGGGCGTCACGGAGGAGGAAATGTTCGAGGAGCTGAAACGAGTAAGAAGGGAAATGTATGATGAGTGGAAAGACAAATAAAATGCGTGTACTCGTGGACACAAACGTGTTGTTTTCCGCTGTCATTTCCCGGGGCGCGCTCCCGTTTCGGGTGATGCTGGACGCGATCCAGGCGGATCATCAATTATTAATCTGCACATACAGCATCAATGAGATATCCCGCGTGCTACAGCGGAAACGACCGGAAGCGCTGACGGAGTGGGACGGTCTGTTGTCCCGACTCCACTTTGAACTCATCCATACACCCAATCCATGTGAAATCGACTTTTACATACCACCGATCCGAGACGAAGGCGATAAACCCATTTTGGCATCAGCGATCAAAGGAAAAGCGGATATCATCATAACCGGAGACAAGGACTTTCACTCTGACGAAATCAGGGAATACATAGCCGTCTATACACCGTCGGATTTCATACGGGACTTTTGCTAAACAAGAAAAACCCTCAGTGATTGACGCCGCGGGTTTTCTTTTACGACAATGCGCACAAACGACGGGTTCCGACAACAACGACGAGGTTCGAAAGGGGAGAGATGGAAACGCCTTCTTCCCGTCGCTGTGCGTACTAACAAGCAGGATTATAGCATGATAATCCTTTTTGGGCTATTCATTTCGCTTTTGGGCGGATACGGTTACGTCAACATTACTGTTGCATAACTATGATGCTGTCATAATATTGTCACTTATTTTGTGTAATTTATCACTAATTCTTTTTCAATCCTTTTATATTCTAAAAATGCAAGGGCTCCACTAAGGTTGTTGGGAAGAGGTGAAATCCCATCTGTCCACCTATGTGATGTCGACCCACACCATTTCCAGTAATGCACCGATCTGGTGAAAACCAGTCGTGCATTGCGCCCGGGGAAAATGAACTGAACCCCAAAAAGCATGAAAAGAAAAATACCTAAGCAGATCTCATGAAATGTCTTCTGTATTCTGCAGGAGCCATTTCATTT
>NZ_JANRHH010000032.1 GCF_030433435.1 Polycladomyces subterraneus | reverse complement strand
ATGAGGTTCCAGTGGCGAACCAATCACTCCCACTGGGTAAAACCATGAGAGTGAGTGAAAAGGAACTAGCGTACTGGTAACAGGTACGCCGCCCATGTGGGTACATACGGCAAGAAACGTAGAACTGCATGGGATGGGGTGATGACACACCCCTTAGCTTGAGGGTTGCTCGAAACAGAAATGGACTGAGGGCTTTTACCACTCAAGAATCCCACGGCTTTAGCAGTGTGGAGTGTCAAATATCCCGCCCATTGTCGTAAAAGAAAAACCCCCGGCGTCAATCTCTGAGGGTTTTTTCTTGTTTAGCAAAAGTCCCGCATGAAGTCCGACGGCATGTAGACGGCTATGTATTCCCTGATTTCGTCAGTGTGAAAGTCCTTGTCTCCAGTTATGATGATATCCGCTTTTCCTTTGATCGCTGATGCCAAAATGGGTTTATCGCCTACGTCTCGGATCTGTGGTATGTAAAAGTCGATTTCCCCTGGATTGGGTGTATGGATGAGTTCGAAGCGGAGCCGGGACAACAGGCAGCCCCACTCCGTCAGCGCTTCCGGTCGTTTCCGCTGTAGCACTCGAGATATCTCATTGATGCTGTACGTGCAGATTAATAATTGATGGTCCGCTTGGATCACGTCCAGCATCACCGAAACGGGAGCACGCCCCGGGAAATGACAGCGGAAAACAACACGTTTGTGTCCACGAGTACACGCATTTTATTTGTCTTTCCACTCATCATACATTTCCCTTCTTACTCGCTTCAGCTCCTCGAACATTTCCTCCTCCGTGACGCCCGCCTCCGCCAGCTTGCGCGCTATCTCATTCGCGTAGTCCTTCCAATTCGCTTTGCGCAGGACCAGTTTTCCTTTCTCCTCCTCCCATACAACACTGTCCCCTTCCTTCAAACCGTACTTTTCCCTTAGCCCCTTCGGGATCACAACCTGTCCACGGGAGGAAATACGGGACGTGCGGTCGTCGCTCAGTTTGACCGACATAATCTTACCTCCTTAAATGGCCAAAAAGGTTGGCCTACAGCTTTGTAATAATCGGGCAAATGGGACATTTCGGGCTTCAAAAGCTTTACTTACCGCACTGTATCTGACTGCCTCCACGACGTTGCTGTCAGTAGAAGTTTGTAAGGCGGAAAGCAGCACATGCGCCTGCTGAGCAATACAGTTATATTGATGGTTTTGCAGAAACGGTTCCATGTTCCGTATCCCTCCATTTCATACTTAGTTATTTGGGGTATCGCCAACAATTTAAAAAAATCATACGCTAAACAACCAGAATGAGGCAAACAACGCCGATGTTCGCTGCAGTCGTTCAGACCTTCCATTAATTTTCGGTGCAGATCCTTCGAATGAAGGTAGTCATACAGGGAGATACTAACAAACACCTAACGATTGACAGGACACTGATTAGTGTCCTAAAATAGGATACTGATCAGTGTCGTTTTGGAAATTGTGGATTGGGGAGGGTGATGTTGACAGATAAAAGTCAATTGCGGGATGTTTATCACGCCATTGCCGATCCAACTCGGCGCAAACTGCTTCGTCTCTTGGCAGATGCAGAAGAATTGCCTCTCCATGCGTTAACGGTTCACTTTCAAATGGGTCGTACAGCGGTTTCCAAGCATTTGGCGGTCCTCAAAGATGCCGGTCTCGTAACCAAGCGAAGAGTCGGCAGGGAAACGCTGTACCGGCTGAATGCCGCTCCGTTAAGGCAAATTCAAGATTGGGTATCTTATTACGAGAAATTCTGGAAAGAAAGAATGATCGTTTTAAATCATTTACTACAGGAGGAACAAAAAAGGAAATCCCTGTCACTAGATTTTCACTTTAAGAGTCCAATCGAGAAGGTGTGGTTCGCTTTAACGGATTCGAATACTCTTTCGAAATGGATGTTTTTCAAAGAGAATGATTTTAAACCGGTCGTTGGACATAAATTTCAGTTTCGGACGGAGCCGACAGAAGGGTGGAACGGCATTATAGATTGCGAAGTCCTCGAAGTGGACGAGCCTCATCGGTTATCGTACACATGGGTAAGCCTTGGGGAAAGCAATAAGGTTACTTGGACGTTGAAACAGAATGAGGATGGAACTACTCATGTGCATCTCGATCAAACCGATATCAGTTCGGAGCAAGCACTCCAAGGCGCTAAGTATGGCTGGACTAACATGTGCGGACAGCTTGAAAAGCTGTTGGAACAATGAGCGAATCTAATCAGTAGTATATCGTGGTCTCGGGCGCAAAGGAAAACAATCCGTCCGCACCTTTCTGCCGCGTATTCCGCAACCGGTGCAGACGCGATCGAAAATCTTAGCATGGCTGTTATTGTGGATCAGAAGAGGCTGGGCGGCGGTTCCCATTCCACGTTGGGCACGATTACCGATATCTCGCCTCTTCTCTCAGCCTTCTCTCTCCCGAGTGGGTCAGCCTTATGTCGGACCAGCAAACATGTTTTCTTTTACGATCCACAAGGCATGTGTCCGGAGTGCAACGGGACGATCGCAGCATGTGTGTCGACATGAGTAAGGCACTGGACAAGTGAAAGTCGTTGAATGAAGGGGCAATCATGCTGCCGGGGTATACGGTGAACAGCATGGATTGGAACATGCTCGTGCAGTCGGGTCCCTTCGATCCCTACAAGAGGCTGAGTGATTATTCGGAGGAAGAACTGGAACAACTGCTTTCAGGAAGCAAAGACAGCAAGAAATGTGATTCCTGTTGTTAGGAAATAAAGAGATAAAAGGAGCCGTGGAAATGTCCTATATCGTTGATTTTAAAAATGTGTCTACGGTTGGTTTAGAGTCTTCACCTGTAGCAGAAGCGCTTGCTGGTTTACGTGCTAATGAAGCCCGTTACTTTATGAACAAATACAAGCATGAATTTACGGTTGTACCAGCTGGCGAAAGTCGGGAGACACTTGATTATGTAAACCGAATTTTGAAAGAAGAACGTGATATTGAGTTTGCGGCCAAACCTTTAGAAACATCGCGTTTTCAAGTGGAAAATATCAAATGGGCCTACGTCTTTTATGAGGATGGTCTTGTGGTCAACGTCATGTATTCGGTTGATGACCCTAAGAAGCGGGCCGTTGGTTTTAAGCTTTCTGAGGGGATGGAGGTACCAAAGGAATTAGAAGGGAAATTTAAGTTTGCTAGGCAGAAGTCTAAACTAGCTGGAACAATTCGTGGCTCATTTTTTGTAATTAAGGGAGAATATTAAAGTAAGCAAGAGTGCAAATTGGAGGAATCGAACCAAACAGGGCTTCCCCATCGTTATCCCGTCGGAACGGCATGTTCTGCCAGTTCCATTTTTCCATAGGCGTTTAGAAGGCATCATATTGGACAAACGGGGGCTTATGTTCAACAGTGACACCTGTCCAATCCTGCATTTTTATGCAAAACGCGGTATATCGGAGCGCCGCGTTTTTCTGCATTATTGAGTTGCGGAAAACAGCAATACCGAGAAAAACGAGGATTGAAGCCTACATCATAACTGGAAATAGGGGCGTGTTTTTGAAGGTCTCCAAAAAACAAAAAATCACCGCTCACGGCCGAAAATCCATTTTTATGGAAGGTCCGGAAACCTGTCTTGATATGAACGACACCTGTCAAGCCCCGTGTCGTGGTGAGGTTGAAAGCCCGGCCCGAAGGCAAGGTTCGTCAACGGTTAGCACACTGATATACGCGGGTTGGTTACCGCATTTCGTACCTCCGTCAAGGGGCTGCCTCGGACTATGTACGTGCGTAAGGACCATTTTGGCCTTGCACGGGATATTATGGGTAAATTGATTGCCTTGTCAAATATAGCGAGGAAAAAAGTGAATAGGGAAATAACCAGCAAAATAAGGAGACGCCGAATTGAAGATAGGGTTCGGCAAAAAATAGTTAAGACATCCGGTGTTGATTTGGTTGCCATTTTGCTGGGTGATGAAAAAGAAAAGCGGAAATATGAGATGTTGATGGCACAACATCGTGGGGAAAATGATGATTTTGGGGATCTGGAATGATTGAACGACCAGGGACTGTTTGTACAACAAGAGGCGGCTCCTGGCATATATTGGGGTAGAAGGAGCATCCGTCGATTTTGGTATCATCTCCCTAGCAACTGGAAAACGGTAACTAGAAGTATAGGAGTCGGAACTTATCTACCTGGTTGCTGAGTCAAACACCCTTAATTTGGTTAGGTGAAGGACTCAAAAAGGGGTGAAGTTCCACTTCCATAATGTTTTTCGGCACTTTTCATGGCTGAAATTCCACTTTTTGTATAGATGGCCCCAAAATCGGCGTTCGCTCCTTCTACCCCATGCCTATCAAGTTAAAGTTTTATAGTACCCCCAGAACGAAATTTTGGGCTTTCTTGTAACAAAGAAGCTCATTTTCTCGTTTTGGGGGTATCCATTTTGCTTAGCTTGATGGGCATGGGTACTACCCCAGCACGGGAGTTAGATAAAAAACAAAAATAATTATTCTGAGCCTCTATAGGGGTTCGGGGGAGATACATGTAATTTTAGGACATAAACTTTTCTATATCTGAGTACATTTATCGGTGGGTACTCCTTCTGGCCGCATGTGATACTATGTTGTAACTATCAATTTAATTTTTAGTCGTTACATATTTTTATTTCAGGAGGAATCGTATGGACAAGAAAGCATTTTTACTGCACGGATGGGAAATTGGTTACGACAAAGAAGACTGGTATCCGCCGTTGGCCGATACGCTCAAAGGCGTTACGGCGGAGCAAGCGAATTGGAAGCCTGAAAGCGCGCCGATCCATACGATCTGGGAGAACGTTCGCCATTTGACGTTTTACAAGGAATGGTTCCTGAAGTTTCTAACGGGTGAAGAAACCGAGTATCCTCAAGGTTTGACAAACGACGACACATTTGCCGTCACTTCCGTGGAACCGTCCGCTTGGGAAGAATCTGTTAAGAAACTGGACGACGTACATCAATCGATTCGCAACATCATTGCTGGGTACAGCGATTACGACTTGGAGCGCGAAGTTTCGAAACACCCTGTCGGCATGTGGTTATACAGTCTCATTCTTCACGATGCGTATCACACCGGACAAATCATACAAATCTGCAAACTTCAAGGATCTTGGCCGGCTAAGCGGTCATACGGACAATCCTGAAATAAATTCACGGCGATAAACAGAATCCTGGGACAATAATCCCAGTAGAGGAAAAGTGAAGACGCTGAGGGGCTGCCTTGCATCTGGCCCTATATTTCGCTTTTGGTTGCCATACCCCATCGCCATCAAGCCAAGAAAATAGAATAGTCTTAACATCAGAAAAACGCTATTCTTTCTATAGGAATATAGGAAAGGATGGCGTTTCGCAATGAATCTTCCGATTCAACATGAACTAAACCTATTTGCGGAAGAATTACAAAAACATTTATCATCAGCTGCTCTTGAGCAGTTGGCAAAAGAAAAGGGATTCGTTCAAAGGAAGAGTAAATACCGTGCAATAGACTTAGTGACTTTGTGTGTTTGGGTGAGTCGAAATATTGCTAGCACTTCCCTAAACAAACTATGTAGTCAACTAGAAGCTTCGAATGGAGTACTGATGAGCCCTGAAGGGCTCAATCAACGTTTCAATAGTCATGCAGTGAAATTTCTTCAAAGCCTGTTTACTCTTTTGTTGAAATCAGAAATAGGATCAATAACCCCCATTTCAAGCAAGCTTTTATCACTGTTTCAGCGTATCCGCATTCTTGATTCGACGACCTTTCAAATACCAGATTCGTTTAAGGAAGATTATCCAGGAGCAGGAGGTTGTGGTCATACAGCAGGTGTCAAAATTCAATTGGAATATGAGTTACACAGTGGTCAGTTTCTGAATCTTCAAGTGGAACCTGGAAAAAATAATGATAAAACTTTTGGTACAACTTGCCTAGATACTCTTAGACCTGGTGACCTATGTATCCGTGACTTAGGATACTTCTCACTCGTGGATCTGGATCAGATGGATCAAAGGGGTGTTTTCTATGTGTCCCGTCTAAAGCTCAATAACAAGATATACAAAAAGAATCCAGCTCCCGAGTATTTTAAAGATGGATCGATCAAGAAACAAACGGAATATATCCTACTAGATTTAGAAGAGATCATGAATGACATGCAACCAGGTGAAACACTGGAGATTCCAAATGCTTATATCGGCAGGGACAAGAAACTACCTGCTAGAGTCATCCTCTATCGACTAACGGAAGAACAAGTCAAGAAAAGAAGAAAGGACCAAGCCTATAAAGAGAAGAAAAAAGGAATGACATACTCAGAGCGTAGCAAACGTTTGACTGAAATCAATACATATATCACCAACATCCCTTGGGAACTTGTTCCGAAGGAACAAGTTCATGACCTATACTCGCTGAGATGGCAGGTCGAGATTCTGTTTAAAACTTGGAAATCGATTTTCAAGATCGATCACTGTAAAGACATTAAAAATGAACAAATGGAATGCTATCTCTATGGTCAGCTGATCGCTATCTTCTTATGCTCTTCTACCATGTTTCGCATGAGAGAACTCTTGCTTCGCAAGAAGCGTAAAGAGTTGAGTGAATACAAGGCCTTCTATATGATTCAAAGCTATTTTTTATTGATTCATCAGTCGATACAAGAAAACACCCAAGAGTTATCAAAGATTCTGATTCGCCTCTTCTATTTAATAGAAAAGAATGGGCGAAAATCTCACCGCTATAAGAAAAAAACAGTTTTTGATATTCTGGGTGTCGTATACGATTATACTAAAAAGACCGTCAAAGCTGCTTGATTAAAAAAACAATATACCCTCCGGTTTGTTCGGCACATTCAACTACTGTATAAATTAAACTTTTATAAAAGTAATATCCATTCATCTTTTTTGTATCAGCTTAACTTGATGGGTTTGCCGCGATCTAACCACTTCACTTGAACCACCCCATAATTATATTATGGGAATATATGTTCGTTTTATAAGCGGTAATTCCTTACTACCAATCAAAAGGTGTTTTTCGACACCAAAAAGAAATCATAGGGAGGGAGGGCTGTGGAATGAAGAAATTATTTACCTTGATATTGTCGGTCATGCTCGTTTTGACGGGCTGTGTTGGTCAAAAAAATGCCGCTGATTCTGCCTCTCCCAAACAGTTTCAATCTGTACAATTAGTGGAGGCAGTGGACGGTGACACCGCACAGTTTAAGATTGACGGGAAAGTGGAAACGGTTCGGTTTCTTCTTATCGATACACCTGAGACGCATCACCCGAAGTTAGGAAAGCAACCACTGGGACCTGAAGCAAGTGCATTTACCAAAAACCTACTGACCCATGCAAAGCACATCACCTTGGAGTTTGACGTTGAAAAGCGTGACAAATACAACCGTATGCTTGCTTACGTCTACGCCGACGGGAAAAGTGTTCAAGAGGAATTATTGAAACGAGGTCTTGCCCGCGTTGGTTACATATATGAAAGCCGTCGGCACCTTGCTGAGTTTCGGAAAGCGGAGAACGTCGCCCGAACGAAGCACATTGGTATCTGGCATTGTCCTGGGTATGTCACTGATGACGGATTTGACCCCGGAAAATGGTGTGCAAGTATACTCCCTGCTCCAGTGAAAAAACCCGTCGGTGACGTAGATTGTACCGATTTCAAAACAAAGGAAGAAGCGCAGTGGTTTTTTGAAATCCATCAACCCGGTGATCCATACAAGCTGGATGGTGATCATGATGGTATCGCCTGCGAACAGTTACCATGAAGAATGGGAGGCAGTACAGAATGGATCAACATCAACTGTTAAGGAAGCTGGAGACCCTGGAGGCTGACGATCTTTTGATCTTTCCTTTATCCCGTTCGTCCGCTCGGATTGATGTGGGACGCACTATCGTTGGCACTGAGCTTGGGTGGATCGTGACGATGGACGGGAAGTCACCTTTCATTGCTAGAAACGCTGAAAAGGTGGTTGAGTACCTGCTCACGCTTCGTCCGATCAAAGAGCTCGCTATAAGCACGAAAATACGGGTTGACCAGGCGGATATGGAGGAGATTGGATTTTTGATTTAGGCCCGTCAGAGGCCAAAATTTTGGGGCTGTGAAAGTGCTAAAAGCCGGGGTTTTTGAAGTGCCCCCCTTAAAGTAGACACGCAATAAAAAGTGTGCGTAAATCTACTTAAAAGGGGGGCTTTTCATGGCCAAAAAGGGGCAAAAGTTCCGTTCGTTCAGTCAGGAGTTTAAGTTGAAAGCAGTCAAAATGTATCATGAAGAACACAAGGGCGTGGAAACCATCGCCAAGGAATTGGGATTGCCATCCCATTCGTATGTGAGAAGATGGCTAAAAGCCTATGCTGCGGAAGGTTTGAAAGATCAACGGTCAATGCCGGCCAAAGAAGGTAATGATCATGAAATCAAACAGATCCTTTCATTGGAGTACCACAGGCTGAAAGGGATATACGGATACCGAAGAATGCGGATTCTTTTGAAGCGAAAATACGGAATACACGTAAATCACAAGCGTGCGTACCGCCTGATGAAGCTTTTGCAATTGCAGGCTGTCATTCGGAGAAGAAGACCCTACACGCAATATTCATCGTACGGTAATGAA
>NZ_JANRHH010000031.1 GCF_030433435.1 Polycladomyces subterraneus | reverse complement strand
CATCAAACGTGATCGGCAAGGCAATGAACCATTTGCGCTTCTTCTTGTAGAGCTTCGCCGTTCCTTGTTTGGCCATTCCGTCGATGATCCGATCCAGCCATTGTTGCTGATATGACCGAGCCACAACCGGCACACCGATGCGCTTCTCCAGCATAGGGAACGACACCGTGTAGAAGTCGCCGTTTTTCTCGACTTTTAGGTTCTGATTGTTGAACGAACACCACATCTTCCTGAATACCCGAGCTTGTTGGTGTTTCTTCTGCGATTTCACATCCCGGATCGTTTGGTTAATGATTGCAGACGGGAACTTCTCGTCAGAAAACTCCTTGAAAATCTTGCTGGTCGCCTTGTTCACGTCGGGATGAAGCAAGAGCCAGTTTGCAAACTCCGTGTTGATCTGGGTCATTCGTTCATACATGGCCTGTTTGAATTTGGTTGGTTGATACAGTTCCAGCTTGAGTGTGATGGTGGGCATCCATTCACCCCCTTTTCTTTTGTTCTTCCACATATCGCTGGATCGTTTCTCTTGAAACGTTTCCAGCTGTACTAACGAAGAATGAGCGTGTCCACAAGCTGGGCAAATGAGACAAGTAATTGAAATCTTGCCTCAGTTTTCTAGAAGTCACCACCTTCAATTTTGCCATGATGCCAGATGGCGAATCACTGGGTAGACAGTTGTAAAACAGATGAAAGTGATCTGGCATCACTTCCATGGCAAGGATATCCCAGCCGTTTTCCTAACAGATGTCTTTCACCAACTGTTTGAATCTCTCTTCCACTTGGTTGATCAACATTTTTCTGCGATAACGTGGGCAGAAAACAAAGTGGTAGTGAATCAAAGATACCGTCTTTTTGGTCCTTCTCTAAGCGCCCTCTTCAGAGGGCATAGAGCTAACGCCGCCTTTCATCCCACGATTGAAACCGTGGGCTTTTAGGCGACTTTTTCTGTAAGGAAACGACACCTGCTCCTCCGCTACGGTGGTTTCAACCACCTGGAGAGAACGTGCATTTAATACGACCACCGCGGCCAACTGCTTGTCCGTTTCCGGATCATAGGCCACATCCACCCCAGCCACGTATCGGACATCATGCAGTTGGTCCGTTCTGATCACTTGAGCTGATAGACCGCGCTGAAGCCGTTCGGCTTCCACCGGATCGAGATCCCACCTATGCATCATGACGGGTTCCATGGTTCTACCTCCCACCCGTCTCCCCTTCGGCGTACCGCCCATACTTCACCGTGCGGCAGGGAAAAATCCCACAGTTCACGCGGATTCCGTTTCACCCACTTGGCATGAAACAGGCGAATCGGGCCTGTGTGGGCAACCGCCACTACCGTATCCCCGCTTCCATGGCGAACGGCCAATGCTTCTAGCCATAAACTTATGCGTTGTTCCATTTCCTGCAAACATTCGCCGCCGGGCGGTGACACACACCAGGGATCATCATACCAGCGCTGCAAATGCATCTCTCCATTCGCCGCAATCTCATCGTACGTTCGCCCTTCCCATTCTCCGAAGGCACATTCCCGTAACAAGGGGGTTACCTGAACCGGTACGGACGGGTGATGGGCGGCAATCACTGAAGCTGTTTCTTCGGCTCGGCACAAATCACTGGTGTAGATCGCCGACACCGGTTCGCGTGACAGCCGCTCCGCCACCTTACGCGCCTGTTGTCTCCCCCGTTCATTGAGCGGATCATCCCAATGGCCGACATACCGTCTTTGCCGGTTGCCCTCCGTCTCTCCGTGACGCACCCAGATCAGCCGCACACCCTCACCTCCACACACAAAAAGCGACCAACACCGCCGCCTCCGTCACTTCCACGATCGCGCCGTACACGTCTCCCGTTAATCCACCGACCCTGCGGATCACCCGCCAGGCCATCCATACCGTCACCACCAGGGTGACTATCAACGGCAACATGGCAAACCCTCCGCCTGCCACTGCGAGCAGGATGATGCCGAAAGCCCACGCCCCGGCCATCTGCCACCCTGTTAGCGACGCTTTTAACTGGGAACCAATCCCGTCCTGCCGAACATAAGGCCAGAAATATAAGGCCGACAGGATCGCCATCCTACCGGCCACGGGGGCGGAAAACAGCGCAACAGTGGCGTGAATTCCCATATCATGTACCGCCGCCATTTTCACCAATATCACAAACAATGCTGCCAAAACGCCCATCGCCCCGACCCGGCTGTCCTTCATGATGGCCAAGGTTTGTTCCCGGTCCCGGTTGGCCCCCATCCCGTCCGCCGTATCCATCAATCCGTCCAGATGAAGGCCTCCCGTCAGTCGTACCCACACCCCCACGACCAGTACGGTGCGAATCCAAGGCGGCAGCCAAGGCTCCGTCAACCAATTGAACCCGGCGAGGCACAACCCAATCACACCGCCCACCGCAGGGTAGAACCCAGAACTGCTTCTCCATCCGTCCGAATGCAGCCAACGGGCGGGGACTGGAATACGTGTCATAAAGGCCAATGCGGACCAAAACCCTCTCATCCTTTCAACCTCCAGGGAATCCCCGAAACCACCATCCACACTTCATCGGCGAATCGGGCCGTGAGTTGGTTGACTCTCCCCAACGTTTCCTGAAACAACCGCCCCATCGGTGACAGGGCCACACCGCCCAACCCCGTTTCATCGGTGACGATCACCGTTTTTTGTCGGCCAAAACAGGGAAGGAGCCGGTGCCATTCCGTTTCCAACTCTTCAGGCAATCGGCGAAATTGCTCCCGGTCTGATTCGTCGACATTCATCACCCGGTTGGCCACCCATGCGGAAAGGGAGTCGATCAGCACGATGTCGTAGGGTTCGGGATGGGACAGCCATTTTTGCGGTTCCAGCGGCTCCTCGATCAATCCCCAATCATGCGGACGACGTTGGCGGTGAAGCTCCACTCTCGCCCGCATCTCTTCATCCCGGGGAGTTCCACCCGTGGCAACGTAGAGGACACGTCCTCCCCACGACCGACAAATTTCTTCCGCGAAGGCGCTTTTTCCGGAACGAACTCCGCCGGTCACCATCACCACGCTCACGAAGAAGCCGCCTCCTCATCCTCATCTAAACATTGTTTCAGGACCTTCACCAACCGTTCATGGTCTTCGTCGGTCCGCACGGCCACGCGGAAATAACGCTCGTCCAGTCCGGGGTAATCAGCACAGTTGCGAATCAGAATCCCCTGCTGTCCCAGTTGTTCCTGCAACCATGCCGCAGTTTTTCCCTCCCGTTCGAGACGAACCAGGAGGTAGTTGGTTTCGCTCGGGTACACTTTCAACCCCGGGATCCGGCTCAACTGCATGCGCAAAGACATCCGCGCCTGCTGCACCCATTCACGCACCCTCTGTTCGTACTCCTGATCCTGAAGGGCCGCTTCGCCGAGCACCTGTGCGACCGCATTGACGCTCCATGGAACCTGACGTTGTTCCAATCGTTTGACCCACTTGGGACTGGCCACCGCATAGCCGAGACGAACCCCTGCCAACGCATGGAATTTGGTGAGAGAGCGGAGCAGGATCACGCTCGGGTACGATTCGATCTGGCCAATCAACGACATGCGCTCCCCGTCGGGAATGAAATCGAGAAATGCCTCATCCACCACCAGTACCGTCTGGCAACGTATCGCCTCTTTGGCCACCTGTTTCAGTTCGTCAAAAGAGATGCAAAGTCCGGTCGGATTGTTGGGATAGCCCAGAAACACCAGATCCGTTTTGCGCACCAGTTCGCAAAGGCGTTCCACCGGCGGCAAAAAATGACTCTCTTCCTCCCCATATAGCGGGACAATCTCGATGTCACGCTTTTTGGCACTGCTGGTATAAGCCGAGAATGCAGGATACACGATCCCGACAACTGACGGTCGCACCACATCCAGAATCAGCTCGATCAACTCGGCGGCACCGTTGCCAATGGCGATCCGGGTCGGCGTCAGGTTGTGCCGCTCTGCCAACAATGCCTTCAACCTGCGCGACCGAGGGTCTGGATACTGGGTGATCACCGGCAATCCTTCCGTTTCCAGTATGCCTTTCAAAGCCTGCTTCACCGATGGCGGAGGACCAAAAGGCACGATATTGGCGCTGAAATCCAGGAACGAATCAGGGTCAAGACCGAACAACTCGGATGCCGTCACTCTGTCGCCACCATGACCGTATCGTTCCAATCGGGACAAACTGATCCCCTCCTCAATCCTTGTTCATTCGCCAAAAGGCAGGGCCCGATGCCCTGCCTGAAAAACCGTTCATTACACCATGGTAACGGAGACACCATGAGACTACTGACAAAAGCTTTTAACCACACGCGATTATTCTCTTTTTCATTTCACCATGTTTTCTTCACCAAATCAATGAAAATCACAAATCACCGAAGTCCAATCCGCCCGCTTTGGCATAATTGGTCACCTTTTGTTCGAAGAAATCCGTTTTGGTTTGGTTCAGGTTGGAGAAATGTTCCACCCAGCGCAAGGGATGTTCCGTTTGTTCCGGATACAGAATGCCGAAGCCGAGTCGTTTCATCCGCTCATTGGCTAAATATTTGATGTAACGTTCAATCAGCTCATTGCTCAACCCGTCGATTTCGTTGTTGGTGATGTATTGCCCCCACCGAATTTCATGCTCTACGGCCGTACGGGTCATGTCACGCAACTCTTCGATCCGTTCCGGCGTGAACAAGTTCGGATTCTCCTTTTGCATCTCCTTCATCATGTTTTGGAAGAGCACGACGTGGGTCAGCTCATCCCGTTGAATATATTTAATGATCGTGGCTGTGGCCGTCATTTTCCCTTGCCGGGCCAAAGTGTAGAAGAAGGTGAATCCGCTGTAGAAGTAGAGCGACTCCAGCAAAAAGTTGGCCATGCATGTTTTGACAAACTGCCAGTCGTCCTGGTGTTCGACAAACTGTCGATAAAGATCGGCGATGAATCGGTTGCGACGCAGCAGGTGTTCGTCGTTCCGCCACTCGTCATAGATGTTCTCCCGCATCTGTGGAGAACAGACGGTATCCAGGATATAGCTATAGGATTGGGCGTGGATCTCTTCCTGGAACGCCTGGATGTTGAGCAGTGACGCCACTTCCGGTGCCGTGACGTACTCCCGGATGTTGGGCAGGTTCTCGCACTGGATGGAATCCAAAAAGTTGAGAAACGAAATCGTTTTGTCAAAAGCACGCCGCTCGGCCGGTGTCAGCTCCTCGAATTGTTTGGCGTCACCGGTCAGCGAAATCTCCTCGGGAATCCAGAAGTTGTTCAGCATCGTGCGATACATTTTGTACGCCCAATCGTACTTGATCCGGTTCCATTCCCGCAGATTGGTGGTGTTGCCGTTGATCATGCGCTGGGTGCCGCGTTGACCGTGTTCGTTGAAAATTTTTTTTCGTTGCAGTTTCTCCATTCTCTTTCCTCCTACCAATTGAGCAAAAGTAGAGCAGGATTAGGGTGTGTCTGGTGAACACTGTCCACATTGCTCCCTTACGGAATGACCAGACACCCCTTTGTCACTCATCCGAGCAAAATCGATCCACCCGAAGTCTCAGGGTTGGGACACACTTTAGGACGAACAGCTGACGCATTCTTCTACTTCCAACGATTGATTGCGCACATAGTAGACGGTTTTCAGCCCGTTTTCCCATGCGGCCAGATACATGGACAAAAATGCCTTGGCGTTGGTGTCCGGCGTGATAAACAGATTGAACGACTGCGACTGGTCGATGTGGCGTTGACGAATGCCGGCAGCGCGAATGCTCCACATCTGGTCGATCCGGTGCGCCTCTTTGTAATACCAGAAGGTTTTCTCCGAGAGATTGGGGGCGGTCTGCGGAATCAGCGCTCCCCGTTTCTCCTCGACAAAAAACTTGGCATACACCGGATCGATCCCGGCAGTCGAACCGGCGATGAGCGAGGTGGACCCCGTCGGTGCGACGGCAATCATCCAAGCATTGCGCACCCCGTATCGGCTCACTTCCTCCCGCAGTGTTTGCCAACGCTCTCCGGTGTAGCCGCGCCGGTCAAAGAACGCGCCAGTCTGCCACTCGCTTCCTTCAAACGCCGGATACGCTCCTTTTTCCTTGGCCAGCTCCATAGAGGCCCGGATCGTCTGATAGGCAATCTCCTCAAACAACCGATCCGCTTCGGCCAGATGTTCTTCCGATTCCCAATCGATCCCTTTTTGTGCCAGGTATTGATGGTATCCGCTCGTACCCAATCCGACGGCCCGGTACCTGCGGTTGGTCACTTCCGCCTGTTTCACCGGATACAGATTGAGGTCAATCACATTGTCGAGCATGCGCATCTGGATCGGGATGATGCGCGTCAAATCCTCCAGGGACGTGATTCGTCCCAAATTGATGGACGACAGGTTGCAGACGACAAAGTCCCCCGGTTTTTGCTTGGTGACGATGACACCGTCCTCCAACTCCTCGCTGATCAGCTCGGTGGGGGACATGTTTTGGCAAATCTCCGTGCACAAGTTGGAAGAATAGATCATTCCCTTGTGTTTATTGGGATTGAGTCGGTTGACTGTATCGCGGAAGAACAGAAACGGCGTCCCGGTTTCATAGGCGCTCACCATGATACGCTTCATCACTTCAATCGCCGGGATTTCCTTATGGCTCAGTTCCGGGTGATTGACACACGCCTCATACCGCCGTTCAAACTCCTCTCCCCAGGCGTCTTCCAAGCTGAATCCCATCACCTCACGCACTTCATGCGGGTCGAACAGGTACCACATACCCCGTTCCTTCACCCGTCGCATAAACAGATCGGGGATGCATACACAGGGGAAGATATCGTGCGCTTTTAAACGGTCGTCACCGTTGTTGGTCTTCAGGTTCAAAAAGTCCAGGATGTCTGCATGCCACACATCCAGATAGATGGCGAATGCCCCTTTACGCACACCCAGTTGATCCACCGCTACGGCAGTGTTGTTGAAATTACGCACCCAGGGGATGACACCGCCGGAAGCGCCTTTGTGCCCGCGAATTTTGGACCCCTTGGACCGCACCTTTCCCAGATAGATGCCCACACCGCCACCGTGTTTGGACACCTGGGCGGTAGCGGTGTTGGTATTGTAAATAGACCACAGCGAATCGTCGACGGTATCGATGAAACAGGAAGAGAGCTGGTGCAACGGTCGCCCCGCATTGCTCATCGTCGGTGTCGCCACCGTGACCTCCAAACGGGACAACACGTCGTACATCCGTTTGGCCCACGTCAACCGGTCCAGTTCCTTCATCGCCAGATGCATGGCGATCACCATGAATCGTTCCTGCGGCAACTCCATTACCGCACCGTCATAATTCCGCACGAGATACCGGTCCGCCAGAATCTTCAATCCGATGTAATGAAACAACTGATCCCGCTCCGGACGGATGGAAACTTCCAGTTCGCGGATTTCCGCCTCAGTGTAATGTTCCAGCAGATAGGAACCATACAACCCTTTCGCCGTCAACTGTTGAAGCAGATCGTAAAAATCCCCGTACGTTCCCTGCTCGCGATCATATCCCCGGTTGTGCGCTGCCGTACGATACAATTCCTCCGCCAGCAAACGGGCTGCGACAAACTGCCAACCCGGTTGATCGACGCTGGTTTGTTCTACCGCCGTATGTGCCAATGTCCGCAAAACTTCTCGGTCCGTCATGCCTTCCCGCAGCTGCGCCTTGGCAGCGACGATCAGTGAATGGGCATCAAGATTTCCCGTCTCTTCGCAGACCGAGCGAACGAGCGACTCCCAGTCCGTCTCTTTTTTTACTTCTACTTGTTCCATCTACAAGCACCCTTTCCCATTTCAGATGCGGACAAATAAAAAACTTCCCTTTCAAGGGAAGTGTTTGATGGGGGCACTAATCCAACCGTGAACACAAAAACGGCACGACCCGCATAAGCCGATCGTACCGATCGCGACACGCGGCACATCAAACACCTCCCTATCCTCGTAGGTCAACGGTGTTGTCGGAAAAGGCAGGTCTCCTGGCTCATGGATCATCGCATTGGGGGCTGCTAGTTGATCGATCTGAGAATTGACCTGACATACTGCCCCCTGATGGCCGTGTCTTCCCGTCTTTCGACAGTGACATACGGCCCGGCTCCCCATTCACAGTGGCGGGACCGCGCCGGATTTTCACCGGCTTCCCTCTTCGAGAGTGGACAATCCACTCCACCTTTTCCCACGGTATGTCGTTGTCCAAAAGTAGGTCCATTGTATCTTACCGGTTTTCCAATTGTCCAACCTCTTCATCCGTCAAAAACAGACGAAAAATCGATCGCGGAAGATCTATTCAAACACTATACCTTGTATAATGATTTTTTGACCAATACTACAACTTGTGTTTTTCAATCCCCCCATCGGAAGAATCGGATTGACAAGACGATGGATGCCGCAGCGATCCCGATCAATACGGTTACATCACGACCGCAATCCCAGATGGATGACTCATTCCATGTTCGGCGAAGCAGGTCGACCACATAGTAGAGCGGCAAAATCTTGGCCGCCTTTTGCAGGATGGAAGGCATCATCTCGAGAGGAAACGTGGCCCCCGACAAAAACAGCATCAAATTCAAAAACAGGGAACTGATCGCTGTGGCTGTCCGACTGTTTTTCGCCAGGGAAGTGAGGAATAATCCGAACGGGAGCAGTGCCAAGATCGACAACAGCAACCCGGTGATGACACTCAAAGGGTATTTGGGTGCGTCCAAATGGTACACCGACCAACCGAACACCACGATGACGACCGCACTGATGAGAAAGATAAGGGTACCATACAACATATAGGCCCCCAATACCATCCAGGAGTGGACAGGGGTGGCCTGGTACCGACGTAGAACTCCCTGCTCCCGGTATGCCGCCAACACCGTTCCGATGGTGAAAAGCGCAGTTGTCAGCAAATTGACCGCAATCCAGGAAGGGATGTACATGTCACTGTAACTCCATCCTCCCGGCATCTTTTTGTTGCCGAACATGGAGCCGAACAGCCAGATCATCAGGACGGGGAAAGAGAAACGTCCAGAAGACAGCCTGCTTTTCCCGGAAAAACAACTTCATTTCCATCCAAGTCAATCTGCCGAGTGCGTTCATGCGGATTCCTCCTTCACCAGAGAAATGAACAAATCCTCCAAACTCCCCGTTTCAAAGCGGAAAGAACGAATGATCCATCCTTCCTCGTCCGCTAACCGGAACAGATGCAATGCGGCCGATTGCAAATCCCGGGCAAACACGTGATACACATGTCCGTCCCGTTTCACTTCGGACACTCCCGGCAGCATACGCAGCCGCTGTTCGTCCGCCTCAAACGATTCGACATGCAGATAACGGACTTTGCCCCATGTGGCCACCAGTCTTTGCGGCTTGTCCACAGCGAGGATCCGTCCTTTGTGAAACATCGCCACCCGGTCGCACAAGCGTTCCGCTTCTTCCATGTAATGGGTGGTAAGGACAATCGTTTTTCCTTCTTTGCGCAGCTGGAGAATGAGTTCCCACAATTCCCGCCGGGCGTGCGGATCCA
This sequence comes from Polycladomyces subterraneus, assembly GCF_030433435.1. Classification (NCBI taxonomy): domain Bacteria; kingdom Bacillati; phylum Bacillota; class Bacilli; order Caryophanales; family Thermoactinomycetaceae; genus Polycladomyces; species Polycladomyces subterraneus. The sequence goes on along the minus strand of NZ_JANRHH010000031.1, from coordinate 159,169 downwards.
ATCCGGCGCTGGGTTCATCGAGAAAGACAATTGCCGGATCATGAATTGTGGCGAGCGCGAGCGTGACCCGTTGTTTCCAACCGCCGGACAGCTGTCCGAAGGGTGTATCCAGGTACGGTTCCAAGCCCAATGCGTTGACAATCGGGTCGATTTCCCGCCTATTTCTGTAGAAGGAAGAAAACAATTGAAGGGCCTCTTTCACTTTCATCCGTTCCTGTACCGACGTGGACTGGAACTGGATTCCGATGCGTTCCCGCAATTCGTATGGATGCGTATCCGGGTCTAACCCGAGAATACGAATCGTTCCCTCATCCCGCTTCCTCAATCCTTCCAACATTTCAATCGTCGTCGTTTTACCCGCCCCGTTTGGTCCCAAGATTCCGTAGATTTCGCCCATATTCACCGAAAAGCTCACATCGTTGACGGCATGGACATTTCGGTAGCGTTTGTGCAAATGTTCCACAACAATGACCGGTTCCATCACGAATCACTCCTTTTCCACATCCATTCGAATTGCAACAAAGCATTCACCATACGTTTCGAACTGGAGATTTCCATTCCCTGCAACCACTCGACTGAACATTCGGGAAAATATGGGGACAAGCAGATCTGGAGCGGCTTCACTCCCCATCTTTTCAACTGTCCGGTTACTGGAGGGCTAAAAAAATAGCCCCCTTTGGGAACCAACATGTCGAACGGATCACTTGTCAAGCTGAGAAGTCACTTTTCAAGCCAAACCTCCAAACCGATCGTATCCTCTTGAATCTTGCATGTCTGAAATTTGCTCTTTGATACCAACTGCCTAAACTCCTCTTTCGTATAAGCCCGTTTGATGAGTGACAATCGAAATATCCATTTTGTCAGGAGGTATTGAAATCCGGTTAAACCCAACTCCTCTTCAATATGTTTATCCACTGCTTCCGGGGAAACATCTCCCCGCAAATCGATGATCACGGCTTTTCCGCCGTCCTTCAACACCCGATTCATCTCGTCAAGGGCAGCGACGGGCTGTGAAAAGTTTTTAAAGGCCGCTCGACAGATGATAAAATCAAATGTTTGATCATCAAAGGGCATCCGGGAAGCATCCCCTTGACGAAAGTCAATTTCCACACCCGCTTCTTTGGCTTTCTCGCGCGCAATTTCAACAAATTTTTTACTGATGTCCAAACCGGTTATTTTGTAATTGCCGAGCTTTGCAAGTTCGATCGACAAGTATCCCGGGCCAGGGGCAAGCTCAAGAACAGCTGCTTCTTCCGGGACACATGCAGCCACCTTTTCCGCATCTTTTTTGTAATCCTCAATGTTGTTCTGGGTACTTTTCGCATACCACGTGGCAATGGGACCGTCCATTCCGATGCCCTTATAACCCTTTTGGGCTTTTTTGGACATGTAACTTCCTCCTTATAAAGGTGTGAACTTATTCCCCTGTGTCCATCTCTGTATCAGAGGCTATGAACTGGCGGAGCCACTCTTCGCTCCAAGTAATCCGTTTGGAACGCAAATCGTCGATGAGTGAGCGGACCCACTGGAGCTCAGCTTCGAGCATCGCGCGTAAATATTCCATCTCAAGCAGAAAGAGTCTGGGTAATACACCTCCCTCTTGGCGAAGCTCGGAATCGATACGAGCCAACTTGTCAGTAACTGCAGCCTCCCGTTTCTCCAGTTGGCATAACACATCAGCGGGGGTAAGCAAAGGTAATAGGGAGACCGCTGCCGGAAATTCTGGGAACTCCTGAGCAGATGTTGAAAGCATATCCCGCAACCAATCCCGAGCGATTTGTAGCCCTTTCTCGGTCAGTTCATAAATCGTCCGCTCAGGGCGGTTTTCCTCACGCGAGGTCTCCCGAACAGTAATCAGCCCTTCCCGCCGTAGTTGTTTGATGGTCTGATAGAGGCTCGCCCGCCGCTGAACGTTGATGACCTGATCCTTCCCGCGTTCCTTGATCAGTTGCTGCATCCGGTAGGGATGCATGGGTTTCTCATATAGGAGCACAAGTACAGCTAGAGCTAAAGGTGAGCGTTGAAATGATCGTGCCATAGTCATTATTTTACTAGGTATTTTATATCTAAACAATGGGTATACACACCCATACTATCTGTCGGTACTGCCTGGGAAAACGGAGGTTGTGCAATTCTGGACTATGTCCGATACAAATATTTATTGATAGGCTACGAGACTGGAACGAACAGTTGCACCATGTGATGTATTTCATACCATAGCAACAATTTTCCGCCAATGACGGTCTTCTCTTATCCCTGTCCACTCCTCTTTATTCTGCATATTTTTGAAAACACAACGAAAGAAATGGCAGGGGAGATGATTTCTTGATCGCGTTTGCTTATTTGCCGGTCGTACTGTATGTGGGGTTGGAATGGTTACGGAAACCGCCAGTGAAGGAAATACGCCAATATTGTCTATCCACTTACATTCTGGGTTTGGCGCTTTTTTTGTTGGCGGTTGCACCCACTGTGATCTACGTGATGGATCCAAAGCCGACAATAGGAAATCCATGGTTTATTCTCGGCATCGTGATCGGTTTGTCGGGTGTCTGGATCAGAGCTTCCGCCATGCACACCTTGGGTAGATTGTTCAGTCGCTTCATCGGGATTCAACAGGGACATCACTTGGTACAATCTGGATGGTACCGATACATTCGCCACCCAGGCTATTTGGGGACGATGTTGGTTTTTTTGGGATTTGCCGTATCCACATTGTCAATCACGGCGGTAGTAGTCAATCTGATGGTGTACTTGGCGGCGTATTCCTACCGTATGAGCGTGGAGGAACGGATGATGGAGGACCAATTTGGGGAGGCGTACCGACGGTATCGGAAATCTTCCTGGCGATTGATTCCGCTAGTGTTTTGAGTGGAAGCTATTTTTTAAATCTGATGTTCCAAGTTTGAGTTTACCGATCCACAATGGACAGCGATTCCCACCGTTATTCGTCGTAATCGTCATCCAGCCCTGCCCGCCGATGATGTTATGGGGATTGATGATGTAGATCCTTGAAATTAGGCACCCTTCTTTGACACCGGAGTATCATAAAGCTGAAAAACCAAAATGGGGGTACATCATCCATGGAAAACGAGTATCTTCAACATCAAGGTCCAGCATATACTGATCAATTTGGCGGGGGATTTGGAGGTCCCTTTGGTGGATTCGGCGGATTTCCTTTCGGGGGTTTTGGTGGTCCATTCGGTGGATTTGGTGGATTTCCGTTTGGCCGAAGGTTCTAAGCGAGAAACCACCTATCCGTGTCCGTAACAGGAGCTCACCGTGCGTAATCGATGGTGCTACGTGAGCACACCCTCCTGCCAACAGCTGCATACACAAAAAAAACCCGGTACCCTGTGTTAAGGGACCGGATTTTTTTATCGTCAGTCGCCATCGCTCCGATCGACTACCAAACTGTTTCAACAATGGCGCGTGACTTCTTATTGGAAGACTGTAACGACCTCGCGTGCAGAATCACGCCCATTGGTATGCCTATCTAGGGTTCCGATTAGTGGCTCGCCCCACACGGCTGAAATGCCAGAGGCACTCCCTTTGGTTGCCGTGGGCTTCTCGCTTCATCTGGCGTGGCAACCCATATCCATCTTTTCACGAGTTTTCCTCGCATAGTCGTTTTAAATGTTTTCCACTGCTTGACTTGATTGTGCCAAAATGCTGTCGGACTTGCGGGAGGGCTGCAGCCTTCCCGCGTCCGATGTTCGCTACTATCCCAACCTGAAGGGCTGGGTTTTCTCGCTTGCCCTTAATAAAACACGCGAATGAGCTCCATCTCACCCACACAGGATACTGCGTAGTCGGACAACGTGGCGGGGACGATTACGGCATCTCCGCGACGCAGTGGCATGTCACCGTCAGGCCAGTGCAGACTACCTTGGCCGCCCGTCACAATCACGATGTCCGGATTGCCCTTGCGCCCGTGCACAAAGGAGTGCCGTCCAGACTGCAAGTTCCACTTGTCAATGGTGAAATACGGGCAAGCAGCCAAGCGAGACCCTCGCATGCCGGCTGCCGCGGGAATTTCCTGTGCTGCCGGGAAGGGGTTAGGCTGCGAACCGTACTGCAGGACATCGGCTGCTTTCTCTACGTGCAACTCACGACTCCGTCCGTGTTCGTCCACACGATCCCAATCATAGACGCGGTACGTCACGTCGGAGGTTTGCTGGATCTCGAGCACTACCGTACCGGCCAACAGCGCGTGCATCGTCCGCGAAGGAACAAACACCAGCCGCCCCGGCGAAATCGGCACGTACTCAAGATACGATTTTACGCGTTTCTCTTCGACAGCCTGCATATACTCTTGGCGCGACTTGAAGTGATGACCGTAGATGACGCGCCCATCATCCGGGCAATCCAGCACGTACCACGCCTCGGTCTTACCGAAGTCCGACTCCACCCTGCGCGCGTACTCATCGTCCGGATGCACTTGAACGGACAGATCTTGTGCTGCCTCGATAAACTTAATCAGGAGCGGGAACCGCGGTTGCGGGCTGTCGCCGAGGTATGCTTCTGGATGTTCCCGCACCAAATCGCTCAACGTATTGCCTTGAAACGCCCCCTGTTCGACGACGCTCGTGCCATGTGGATGGCTGGAAACTACCCAGTATTCGCCAATCGGTTGGTTGGTATCGGTGCCGAACCAAGTTTTCAGCGTGTGTCCACCCCAGATCCGCGGCACAGCGATGGGGGTAAATTTGACAGGTTCACATGGGTTCATCGGTTCCACCCCTATCCAAGGTTGTCCACTGTGCATGCCGCGGCATTACCACGGGATAGTAGAGGTGATGCCGCAAGAACGCACGACGTCCGCCACTTCGCGCTTAATCTCCTCCAAGCTCTCGGCGCTGTCCGCTTCAGCCCGCAACACGAGAATGGGCTGCGTGTTTGAACTGCGCACCAACGCCCACCCGGACGGGAACTGGATACGTGCACCGTCAACGTCGACAATCGGATACCGCTTCGCGAAGTGCTCCTTCACCTGCTCGATCACCAACGACTTTTGCGATTCTTCGCAGGTAACGCGCGTCTCAGGTGTTGCGTGGTACTGCGGGACATCAGCAAACAATGCGGAGAGTGGCCGCGTGTCCCGAGACAGGATCCGCAAAAGCCGCCCCGCGGCATACAGCGCATCGTCAAAGCCATAGTACTCATCGTTGAAGAACAGGTGCCCCGACATTTCCCCTGCAAACGGCGCGTTCGTCCTGCGCAGAGTCGCTTTGATATGCGAGTGACCCGTGCGGTGGAACTGGGGCTTGCCACCAAGTCGTTTGATTTCTTCGACCAGCGCCTGCGAACATTTGACTTCAACGAATGCATCACATCCCGGGTATTTGGGGAGAATTTCACGCCAGTAAAGGATCATCAACTGGTCTCCCCAGCGGATGCAGCCTGTTTCGTCCACCACACCGAGACGGTCGCCATCACCGTCAAATGCGATCCCGAGATCCGCGCCTGTTTCTTTGACCACTCGGATGAGATCCTTGAGGTTATCCGGGTCGACGGGGTCTGGATGGTGGTTTGGGAACGTCGGGTCCGACGTGCAGTACAGGGGCACGACTTCACATCCCCAACGCTTCAGTGCCTCCGGCGCAAACGAAGACGCGGTGCCGTTACCACAGTCCACGACCACTTTTAATTTGCGGTCGCCCAGTTGGATCTTTTGTTGCAACATGTTGAGGTACGGCGTGCGAATGTCGACTGCCTTCGTCGGAGCATCCTGCCGAATGACCGGTTTGGGGCCGGTTTCTTCGGCTACAGCCACCATTTCATTGTACAGGTTTTTTACTGATTTGCCGAACAGGGTCGTCTTGTTCTGCGCCACTTTGAATCCGTTCTCGTTGGGAGGGTTGTGGCTCGCTGTGATCATGATGCCGGATGGTACATCGAGATGTTCGAGGCTGAAGTAGAAGATCGGCGAGGTGACTTCCCCAATATCCAGCACTTCACACTGTTCGTCGCTCAGGCCCGCGGCGACTGCACGGGCAAGCGCGGGCGAACTCTGCCGGTTGTCGCGGCCGACGACCACCGTTCGTTGGCCTTCTTCGCGCACCCGGCGGGCAAACGCCCGACCTAACCAGTAGGCGAATGACTCGTGGATTTCTTCGCCGACGACTCCCCGTATGTCGTACTCCCGAAACACATGCTTAGCGATCGCGTTAGCTTTGTTCGTCAGCACACTCATCGTCATCCCCCTCCATGGTTTGATGGAAAATCGCTTCCGTGATCAAATAGGCCAATGTGGATTCGGCGCCTCTGTTGCGATTGGGGCCGTTCTCGGTCAGTCCGTCGCAACAGGAACCGTCCGACGCGTCGGCCATCGGTACGCCCAGGTCGTTGTCGCCGTGGAACCATGCCCGGCACTTGTCCAGCACCGCCCGGTAACCCTTATCCCCGGTGACCTCGTACGCTTGTTGGCATGCCATGGCCAACTTCATTACTTCCACCGGTTGCTGATCCCACTGGCTGATGCCTTGCGGCGTGCACCATCCCCGGTTGCCGATCGGTCGGATCACGTCGTGTGATCCAGTCATTTTTTCAATCAGAAAATCCAGGCTATCCTTGGCCGCCTGTTGCGCCTCGCTGGACGGGAACGTCGCATACCAGTGGAACAAAGCCCACGGGAAGACGCCATTGCTGTAGGTCATGGTCTCTTCAAACCACCGCCAACCCGGTTTGGTATGGCGGCGGTATTGATGGAGCAGCCGATCGCCGAACTGCCGAGCGACAGACGGCAGCTCACGCAGCACCCAATCTCGGAACGGTTGTTCCAATTCGGGATTCGCTTCCGCTTCGCGCACAAGCAGACTTGCCGCTGACAGCACGTGCGCCATGCCGCGCGGAAACTGAATGCTGCCGATCGCGCGAAACCCGTTTTGGCACAAGCGTTGGGCTACGCGAGCACGATCGCGGTCGATATCCCACACCGCAGCAGTCGCAGTGGCCCACAGCACGCGTCCCAGACAGTCGTCCGAAGGCTGCTCAGGTTCCCATTGTCGGTCGTACGCGACGTTGTTGTGGAAGTGGCCATCATCTTTTTGTACCCAAGCCAAGAACGCCAGGTACGTGTCGGCCAAGCTGGCCAGTCGCTCGCCTTCTTCGTTGTTCCCGGTACGATGAGCGTATCGACCCCATTCGACGCATGCCCAAAGTGCCCGGGCGTTGTCGTCCGTGGAGTAGCCTTCCTTTCGACGTGGGATTTTCCCGATGCAGTGTTCGATGATTCCCGTGTCGTCGGTGAGCCGGCGCAGGTGGGTCAGTTTAACGGGAAACGGACCCAACAACGTTGCCTTCAGATTCAGATTTCCGGTGTGTCTGCGACAGCTCACCGAACAACCGGGCGTGCGACTCTCCGACGCGCGGCCAAGACATTTCGCGACCAATCTGCTGGATTCGTCGCTCCCATTGCTGCAAAGTGGTGGAACTGGACAAGAGACGGCTGATGGCCTGCGCCCAAGCGTCCACATCGTCGTGCGGGATGAGCAGATCCTGAAATTCGCCGAGTAAGTCTTGCGCGTACGCGTACGGCGTGCTCAAGACAGGTCGGCCTAGTCCCACCGCGTAGGCCAGCGTTCCGCTCGTGATCTGTTGCATGCCGGGATACGGCGTGACGTACAGATCGCATGCCATTATGTGATCGACCAACTCGTCCTCGGAGAGGTAGCGGTCGATCATCACCACGTGCTGCTCCAAGTTGAGCTCCCGGATCATATCGTTGAGCTGTTCCCGGTACGCCTCACCTTCGCGTTTTTTCACCTCTGGGTGGGTTTGGCCAACGATGGCGTACAGGACATTCGGAACCTGGTGGATCACTTTCGGCAAGGCTTTGAGGATCAGTTCAAGGCCCTTGCCTCGGCTGAGCAGCCCAAACGTCATCACGACTCGTTTGTCAGACCAGCCGAGTTGCTTGCGCAGCGGCTCGCGCCGGTCCGGCGCGGGCACCGGCGTACCGTGCGGGATGTACACCAATTTGCTCTTCGGCAATTGGTATTCATTGGCCAACAGGTCGATGGCCCGCCGGTTCATCACCACGATGCGGTCGCTGCGTCGCGCGATTTCCTCTTGCACACTGCGTAGAGGCTCTTGAGGAGATTCAAGCACCGTGTGGAACGTGGTGACCAACGGCTTGCGCAACTCGCGCACGAAATCCAGTACGTATTCGCCGGCGTTGCCGCCGAATATCCCAAACTCGTGCTGTAGCGAAACCACGGTGACTGGGCTGTCGTTTACGCGTTGGGCCAACTTGCGGTAATCCTCGCGGACATCGCGGCGGAGGAACCATAGTGACGGGTCATACTCCTGTAAGTCTTCGCTTTGGTCGACCATCGCGATCACGGTGTCAGCCTCGCACCCTTTCTCCGCGCTCTGGACGTACTGCCGGAGATGGCTGGTGTAGGTGGCGAGGCCGCACCGCTTTGGTACATATGTGCTGACATAAGCAACATGACTCATCTTTGGACCACCTTCTTGTTGGCGACATAGAATGGAGGCTGCACTGCGACCGAAAATTCCGGACCGACGATAGTGTTACTGATTGTACGGTTGCCCTCAAGGCGAGCACCTGGCAAGACGACGGAGTGTGAACAAGAGGTACCGGATTCAACCGTCACTTTGTCACCCAGCACCGCGTAAGGACCGACGACGCAACCGCGCCCAACCTTCACGCCGTTTCCGATGACCACAGGCGGAACCAGCGCCACATCGTCGGCGATGTCGACATCCTCGCCTGTCCATATTCCTTCTTTTTGCTCAGGGTAAGAGAGTTGAAGGGCGCACTTGCCGTCGAGAACGTCCCGGTGCAACGCAAGATAACGGTCGAGCGTCCCCATGTCCAACCAATAGCCACGCACGAGCCAGCCGTAGACGGGGAAACCCTTGCGAATCAGTGTCGGGAATGTCTCACGCTCGATCGACACCTCGCGCCCGGCCGGGATCCATTCCAACGCCTCTTTCTCCATCACGTAAATACCCGCATTGATACGGTTGGAAGGTGCGGCGTGACGCGGCGGTTTCTCCACAAAGCGGACGATCCGGCCCGACATGGTTTGCTGGACCACGCCGTAGTGAGAGGGGTCTTCTACTTCCGTCAAGCCAATCGTGACCAGCGCGCCGTTCGTCTGATGGAATTCCAGCAACGGCACGAGCTCAACATGATTGATGATGTCGGCGTTCACGACGATGAATCGGTCCGTCAACAATTGTTCCGCATGCTTGATAGCCCCAGCTGTACCGAGCAGCTCAGGCTCCTGACTGTACTCGATGCGAACACCGAATTTGCGCCCGTCTTCGAAGTGTTTTCGAATGACATCCGCGTTGTGCTTGACAGCAATGACGAACTCAGAAATGCCTTGCGATTTGAGGTGTAGGATGAGGTGTTCAAGCCATGGCCGATTGACGACCGGAGCCATAGGCTTGGGGAGGCGTTCAGTCAGAGGTCTCAAACGTGTTCCCAACCCGCCAGCTAACAACAGTGCTTTCATTTACATCCCCCCATTTGGCTAGATATGGAATCTATCACCAAAGAGAGACGAATGGTAAATGAAAGAGAGTGGCATCCCGGACAGCAAGACAGTTTGCAGCGCTGCTAAAGTCTTCTGCCGAAATCACCGACTGACTGTAGGTTGTTAGCACTCACATCAAGCGGCTGATAACAACGACAAATTCATTATATACTAATTCGTGGAAAAACACAAGTCGGCCAAGATAGGCCGACGCACGGCACATCTGGTACTCCGTGAAAGATACATGCGGACTCCAGATTCTCATCCCAAAAGGTTAAAAATATTTCGTTCTTGATATCCAAGACCAACAACGAAAAAACCGGCTCCCCTCTTCATAGGGGAACCGGCTTGTTGCATTGGTTGATTGATCACAGCATCCGAGCCGAATTGCTGGATGATGCCGCGTTTGGGCATTAGGATGCCTGCAAAATCTCGTCGATCTTCGCCAGTGCCTCGTCCGGAATCACAACTCCCGAGGCTTTGATATTGTCTTCCACCTGTTCGGGCCTGCTCGCCCCGATAATCGCACTGGAGACGTTCGGTTGACGCAGCGTCCAGGCCAGCGCAAGCTGAGCCAAGGAGAGGCCGAGTTCTTCGGCAATCGGACGCAGACGTTCTACTTTTCTCAAGTTCTCCTCTTTCAGCCACGATTTTACCGTTTCCGTGCCGTGTTTATCGGTCGCCCGGCTGCCCGCAGGCGCATCGTTCACCGCTTTGTACTTGCCGGCAAGCACGCCTTGAGCAAGTGGCGAGTAGACGACTTGTCCGATGCCGTTCCGCTCGCACAGCGGGATGATTTCCTTCTCAATCTCCCGCGCAAACATGTTGTACAGCGGCTGATTCACCACGATGCGATGCAGCAGATATTTGTCGACAATCGATACTGCTTCAGCGATTTGCGCCGCTGTCCAGTTGCTGATGCCGATGTACAGCACTTTGCCTTGCCGGACGAGGTCGTCCATCGCCCGCAGTGTTTCTTCCATGGGCGTATCGTAGTCGAATGCGTGGCAGTAATATACGTCGATATAATCGAGACCCAGCCGTTTCAAACTTGCTTCACACTGTTCCATGATATGCTTGCGGGACAATCCTCGATCGTTGGGACGTTCGCCCATCGGTCCCCAAACTTTGGTCGCCAACACGTACGATTCGCGGGGATACTTTCGCAGGGCCTCGCCAACGATCTTCTCCGCTTCGCCGTGCATATAAATGTTGGCCGTGTCGAAGAAGTTGATTCCCAGTTCGTAAGCCTTGTCAATGATGGAGATCGCCTGCTCCTTACCGACATAGCCACCATACGTCAGCCAGCTTCCCAGACTGATTTCGCTCACTTTCAGTCCGGAGTTTCCGAGTCGACGGTACTTCATTTTCGATCACCTTCCCATGAAAGTTTTCGAAAAATGGGTAGCCGCCGCGATTCCCAATATTATATTATCACGAACTTCATTTCATCGTCCGAATCGTGGTGTTCTTTATTTTTGGGGGACAGCCACTCGGCCAGGTGCGAAGCGGGAATCCGACTGTCCTCCGCTCTGTCGGGCTTAGGGCGTCGCTCACTTGAAAAACGTTGCACCATACCGAATGACCAGACACTACCTGAGCGGACTACGCGCACAGTACAGATTGGAGGATCGCCAGATTGGCCTGTTCGTTCAGCCGGAGTTGATCGGTGTGACGCCAGACGTCAGCAGGGGGGACCGGCAGTTCACCGCAGACGTCGATTCCAATGACGTTCTTCTGCCGAACGAGTGTTTGCAGTGCTATGAGCAGTTCCTGCAGATGCATATTTCCATGATCCCAGTTGGTTACGGCAAAGGCGCGATCCAATACGTCCTTGTCGATACTGATGTAAATGTCTTCGGTCGGGATCGCGGAAAGCAGCTTCTGCGGATCACCTGTGTTTGGCCAAAGGACAATTTTACGATGCGATTTAAAAGGATCGAGATTTCGCTCCGCGCAAACCCCGACGATCAGCACTTGCCGTAGATGCGGAAATCGCGCTGCCGCCTCGGCTACCCACGATCCGCACGACAACAGCCCGGAAATGCCGTTCGAAAGCTTCGCATCGGTGTGATTATCAAACAAGACAAGGCTGAACGGCCGGTTGATTTCGCTGAGCAAAAGATACGTGACGTAGTGATAATTTCCGTTGCCGATAAACGTGATCCCGCGACCGATCCGGTCGGACAACCTGTGGCCAATTTCTGTAAACGCCTTGTGTGCGCAAAACAGATTGGCCTCCGAGATGTCCGTAAGTTCAATCCATTCGTCAGCAAAGCCGGACAGTTTAGGTTGCCAAGGATAAGCGTCGCCAAAGTTCAACAACGTCACGTCATGATGAAGGAGTCCCATGATCATCCTTCCTTTCCTTGCGAAAACGAAATGAACGATCAGGTTTCCTTTCATGAGGTGGAGATATGAACTTTGGTCGATATAAATATACTAAAATGACACAAAGGAGTTAAGAGAGGGGGCATCTTTTCCCCGCTCGCTTCACCTGCGCCCGCCAGGGAGCAAAAAAGGTCACTGGTACTGGAAACGGGTCGCGGGCAAAGTACGCTCATAGAGGAAATTGCCCGCGAATCTTGCTCCTGCGTTTTCCGAATCGATGCTCGGTCGGGCTTAGGTATTGTCGATCGTTTCCCTGAAATATCAAACCCTCGGCCATTTCTATCGAAAAAGTCGAGGGTTTGTCCATCACTTCAAGAAGAGGGGTTCAGTTCCTCTTTCAAATGGATCACTTGATATTGTCGCTGAGCAAAGAGGTCAACCCGTCACTCGTCAACCTGCAACCGACATAAAAGGGACCAAATTCTCCAAATCGCGCACTTACCTCATCAAATCTCATTTCAGTTACCAGCTTTTTGAAAGTCAAGGGGTCGTCTGAAAACAAGGAAACTCCCCATTCCCAATCATCAAAGCCGATCGCGCCTGTAATGATCTGCCGAACCCTTCCCGCATACGAACGGCCGATCATTCCGTGGCTTTTCATCATTTTTCTGCGTTCTTCTACCGAGAGCATATACCAGTTATCTTCCCCAAGTCTCCGTTTATTCATGGGATAGAAACATACATATTGCGTCTTTGGCAGGATCGGTTCGAGACGTTCCCGGAAAGCAGGATCACTAAAGGGATCGGTACCCGGAGGAATCGTGTAAGAACTGAGTTCAACAACAGAAGTAAAGGAATAGGGAGTTGAAGTGACATCGGCAATATCCAGTTTATCAAACTGCAACTTTACTTCGTTTAATTCGTCGATTGTGGGGCGAAGATGGACAAACAATAGATCCGCTTTATGCCCAAGGATGGCATATTGACCAAAGCTACCTTTACGGTTGTCCTCAACCGTTGACCATTCCTGGATGGTGTCAAGCAACTCCTGAATCATTTGTTCCCTTTTTGAGGGGTTGATGGATTTCCATTTGTTCCAATCGATCTTGCGAAAATCATGATAGACAAACCATCCTTCGTAGGTGTTTACAGCTTGGCTCATTTTTTCACTTCCTTTTCGAGATTGATTTATCGTTATGAACTCTTGAGGGTTACCCGTTCTGATGGGTCAAGGTTAGCCCCCTTGTGGGAAAGCAATGTTTTGAATCCCAGTAAACTTAAAGAGCAAACCAAAAGGGTCACGATCGATACATGGAGGAGAAACGCCATTAAGTGTAACTTTGTGATAATAAGCAGTGCACCGCTGAGTATTTGCAGAACAGCCAGAAGAAGGGCGTGAACGCTTCCGGCCCATAAATCGTTTCTTTCTAAGCGTATCCGATAAGCCAATAGGTTTAATCTTAAAATCAGTAACAACAACACAAAGGCCATCAGTCGGTGAGTCAAATCAATGAACAAGGCTTCATGCACTTGACTGTAGGACTCCGTTGGAAAGGGCCATCCCTGGAAATAGATACCAGACCCTGTGAACGAAACATACGAACCAAAATAGATGACCAAAAAACAGTAAATGAACGTTCCCCATGCCCATTTACCCAACTGTTTCACACGATCGGTCTTGTGTATGACAAACATTTGGCCTTTTCCGGTTTCCATCTGTCGAAGGATGGCCGTCCACAAATACAAAGCGGTCAATGAGACGAGTGACAATCCCATATGAAGGGCTAGTACTGAAGGGGGATTATCAAAAAAACAGTCATCGCTCCCAGAGCAGCTTCCCCAACAAAGCCAGCAAAGCAGATCCCCATTAGAACCCGAATCTCTTTTCTTGTTCGGTATCGTTTCCATGTGGCTACTGTTAGGCAGACCAAGAGAACGAGATCAATGACCACAATCAATCGATGGATAAACTCAATAGCCGTATGAAAATCCCACTCGGCAGGAATGATCCCCCCTTTACAAAACGGCCAATCTCTCCCACATCCTAGCTCTGAACCGGTTTGGGTGTCAATAAAACCTAAGATATTGATCAAAAACAACCCGACGAGAGTTACGAAAGCGAGTGGAAAAATATTGGTTCGTCTCTCACCAGATTTTATCATACCTTAACAGCCCCCTCCCCTCTTCAGGAGAAAACGAAGAACTAAAGCAGTGAATCAATCGCCATAGAGGTAAACAAAACCGCCAAGTAAATCAGTGAAGCGAAAAATGTTCGTTTCGCCCACACGGTGCGATCATCTGGTTCATACCACATGCGTATTTGAAAGAACAAAAATGCCAAGCCGGATATGATCGCTGCTGCCAAATACAAGCCGCCTACAGCACCGGTGAAATACAGGCTGAAAGTAGTGAGCAAAAGAACGAAGGTGTAAAACAAGCACTGTCTTTTCGTGTTCCTTTGGCCACGAACGGCCGGCATCATCGGAACGCCTGCACGTACATATTCGTCATTTTTCACGATCGCCAGCGGCCAGAAATGGGGAGGGGTCCAAAAGAAGATAATCGCGAACATGATCACGGCCGGCCAGCCGATATTCCCTGTCACCGCCGACCAGCCAATCATGGGCGGAATGGCGCCGGCCCCACCCCCTATCACAATATTTTGTGGTGTTTTTCTTTTCAGCCACATGGTGTAAATTACGGTGTAATACAAAAAACCGGCAAGAGACAAAATTGACGTAAGTCCGTTAACAAACACCCAAAGCCAAATCAGGGACAACAGTTCCAAGCCGATACCAAAGAGCAGAGCAGATTGCAGCCGGAGTTGTCCGTTCGGAAGCGGTCGACCTATCGTTCGCTTCATGATTTTGTCGATGTCACGGTCGTACCACATGTTAATCGCCGACGCCCCTGCGGCGGACAGGGCCAGACCGATCGCCATTGCGGCCATTGTCCAAACATCGGGCAATTCTCCTTTGGCAACGATTGCTGCGCAGATCGCCGTAAAAATCATGAAGATCGCGATTCGCAGTTTGGTGAGCGCAAGGTATGCTTTGAATTTCTCCATCGCTATCAAAAAGGTTCGTTGCTGTGATTGAATAGAATCCAACAACGGAGCCGACATCTTTCCCACTCCTCACTGGGGATCATTGAACCTGGGAATTAAAAGTCATGACCCATAATGATCCGGCAACAACGGCAAACGTGAACAAAAACCCGAGTGCGATCGCAATGGAATGATAAGCCGGCCCGCGGCTTTCTGTGATATGCATAAAGAAGATCAATTGTATCAGGATCTGAAGGATGGCCAGTGCCAATAAGATGGTAATGATGCTCCCTTGGGACAAGGGAGCTTTCACAGTGAACCACAGCGCCAAAACCGTCAGCACAATGGATCCGACATAACCGATCACATGCGCCCAAGGAAAAGACTTCTTTGATAAATGTTCTTTGTTCATCATTTCATCACCCCCATGAGATAAACGACCGTATAGATCATTACCCATACCACATCCAGGAAGTGCCAATACAATCCAGCGTTGAATAATTTCCGGGCTGTCGTGGGTTGGATCCGGTCACGCATCAGCTGGATCCCGACAGAGATCATCCAGACGATCCCCAGGGACACATGAAGACCGTGTGTGCCCACCAGAGTGAAGAACCCGGACAGGAACGCACTGCGCTGCATCGTTGCCCCTTCCAACGAATAGGATAGAAATTCATTGACCTCGATCCCGACAAACGCGAGACCGAGCAAGATGGTCACAGCCAGCCACCCCATGAGTCGTCCTAAATGGCCATTGCGCATTTCACGCACAGCCAGTCCACAGGTAAAACTGCTGGTTAACAAGATAAAGGTTTCAAGCGTAAACATCGGAATGTCAAACAGCTGCGCCTCCGTCGGCCCCCCATCCGTATGCGTGCGCAGTACGAGATAGGTGGCAAACAGACAAGCAAACAGCACAAGATCCGTCGCCAGGAAAATCCAGAAACCAAGGATATGTTTTTCTTCTTCTTCCATTCCATGTTCGAATGACTGCTGATTGGAGATCGGGCTTCCGGTTGCTTCAACCATATTACAACCCCCTTTATGACGCTTCCATTTGCTTAATTTCGTCAACGGAAATCCAGTGGCCCGTATCTTTTTCAAGCGAACGCCACAGCATGCACACCACCACACCGATCAGCCCGACTGTAGCGATCATGAATTGGTTAAAGACCAAACCGAATCCGGCGACAAAGAACGCCAACCCCATAAAGAAAGGCAGAGATGAATTGTTCGGCATGTGAATGGGTTTCAACTCTTTTGTCGATGAAAGGCTGTATTCTTTTCGTTGTTGTTTCATCTCCCACCAGGCATCCCGCCCATTTACTGTGGGGATTTGGGCAAAATTGTAATACGGGACGGGCGATGGCAGGGACCATTCCAAAGTGCGGCCATCCCATGGGTCCCCCGTCATATCGCGTTCCCCGTAACGAATACTGTAAAGGACTTGAACCACGATAAAGAGAAACCCGATACCCATCAAATACGCACCAATGGTTGAAACAAAGTTGAGTGTCCCCCACCCTGTTGCAGCGGGATACGTGTACACACGTCGGGTCATTCCCATGAGCCCCAGCGCGTATTGCGGCATGAAACAAACGTAAAATCCAATGTTGAAGAACCAGAACGCCCATTTGCCGAGGGTTTCGTTCAATTTAAAGCCAAACATTTTCGGCCACCAGTAATACATCCCTGCAAGCAACCCAAATACCGCCCCTCCGATCAATGTCTGATGGAAGTGGGCGATGACAACGTAACTATTGTGAAACTGGTAATCTCCAGGAGCCGCCGCAAGCATGACCCCGGTCGCTCCACCGATGGCAAAACAGGGGATAAAGGCTAGCGTCCAAAGCATCGGTAATGTGAGTCGGATCCGGCCTCTGAACATCGTGAACAGCCAGTTGAAAACCTTGACACCTGTAGGGATGCCGACAGCCATCGAAGCCACCGCAAAGAAACTGTTGACGCCCGGACCCGCACCCATCGTGAAGAAATGGTGTACCCAGACAAAATAGCCGATGACACTGATCAGCATGAGTGAAATGACCATGGACTTGTAACCGAAAATGTATTTCTTGCTAAATGTGCTGACAATTTCAGAGAAAATACCGTACACAGGAAGGATGGCAATATAAACTTCCGGGTGTCCCCAAATCCAGAAGAGGTTGACGTACATCATGGGATTCCCGCCATGCAACATCGTAAAGAAATGGGTTCCGGCAATGCGATCCAGTCCCAAGAGTGCCAGTGCGACTGTCAAAGCGGGAAAGGCAAAGATAATCACAATACAGGATGCAAGGACGGACCAAGTAAATAACGGCATCCTCATCAGCGTCATACCGGGTGCACGCATTTTCAGGATCGTGACAATAAAGTTGATACCTGTTGCGATGCTTCCAATCCCGGATATTTGAAGGGAAAGAACATAATAATTGATCCCCGGTCCTGGACTGTGTGACAACTCCGCCAACGGTGGATAGCTGACCCACCCGGCGTCAGGAGAACCACCCAGTACGAAGGAAAGGTTAAACAACAATGCACCGAAGAAAAACAGCCAAAAACTTACGGCGTTTAAGAAGGGAAAGGCTACGTCACGAGCTCCGATTTGCAGCGGAACAGCGATATTCATCATGGCAAAAAGCATAGGCATAGCCACGAACAAAATCATGATGGTTCCGTGTGTGGTAAAGATTTCATTGTAGTGTTGTGCGTCCAAAAAATTCATACCTGGAAAAGCGAGTTGGGTTCGCATCAGCAGAGCATCTACGCCGCCACGAAACAACATCAACAGGGCACAAATCAGATACATGATCCCGATCTTTTTATGATCGACTGTCGTGATCCATTCGCGCCACAGCCATCCCCATTTTTTGTAGTACGTCAGAGCGACCACGATACCGATAAGAGTCAAAACGATCGCAACCGCTGACATCTGTATCAAGGGGTCAGCGTTTTTCAAATACAAAACCAGACTTTTGAACATCCTCCACTCCCACCTTTCTCATCAATTTCCCATAGGCATTTGATGTTGTCCATCCATTGGCATTGGATGTTGCTCATGTTTCCCGTGCCAATACATCCCTCCGTTTTTATTGACGATATTTTTATAAAGCGAGGTTGGGTAAGAGGAATAAGATTGTTGTTTAACGACACTTGGTTTTACGAGCTGATTGTATTTTTCATTTGTTAAAGCAGGTGCAGATGCTTTGACACTTTTTACCCACGACTCAAACTCAGACTGCGGTTTCGCAACCACTTGAAAGTTCATGTGAGCAAAGCCTTTTCCGGTAAAGTTGGCTCCACGCCCTTCGAACACCCCCGAACGGTCTGCCTGCAACCAAAGTTGCATCTCCATCCCCGGCATGGTGTACACCTGGCCGCCCAACCGCGGAACCCAGAAGGAGTTCATGGGTGCGTCTGCAGTTAACACGAATTGCACCGGTACCCCTGTGGGAATTTCACAGTAGTTGACAGTGGCGATCTTCGAATCAGGATAAAGAAACATCCACTTCCAATCCAACGAAACCACTTGTATGGTGATGGGCTTATGATTTGTCGGTGGCCGGGTCAGTGCGTATGTGTCACGAACGGTAAATACTCCAAGAATAGCGACGATCAGTATGGGAATTCCCCACCATATCGCTTCTAAAATTTTACTCTCTGTCCAGTTGGGCCGATAAGGAGCCTGATTTCCGGGACGATCCCGGTAACGGATCACAATGTAGATCAGGAGACCAAGGACGGGAATGACTACCAGCGAGACTAAAATCGCTGAAAGCACAATGAACCGATATTCTGTATGCGCTACAGGTCCAGCAGGATCAAGCAGGGCAAATCGGTCACTGCATCCTGGCAACAGGAATAACAGAACAGAGCTGAAAAGAACTTGTTTTAGCCGACTTGATATCCCCGTTTTCTTCAAAGGTTTCTCCCTCCCATAATCAAAACTGAAATTTTGTCTGTGAAATGAGTGTAGGCGACATTG
Organism: Polycladomyces subterraneus; assembly: GCF_030433435.1. Lineage (NCBI taxonomy): Bacteria > Bacillati > Bacillota > Bacilli > Caryophanales > Thermoactinomycetaceae > Polycladomyces > Polycladomyces subterraneus. The sequence continues at coordinate 140,298 of NZ_JANRHH010000031.1, read as the reverse complement.
GACAAAATAAATGTGATGAATTTCACAAAAGGATGTTTACAGAATATCGGCGTTTCGTTATCGTTTTGTCACTTAACTACTCCAAAGCTATATCTCATAGTCAAACTGAATTTTGTCTGTATAAATGAGTGTAAGCGTTATCGGGCTAAGCAATTGTGATGGATGTCACAAAAAAAGAGGTGTTCACAGAATATCGACATTGCGGTTACATTTTTGTCACTTAACAGCTCAAAGGGATGTCGCGTTGAACAGAATCCCGTCGCAGAAGGAAATAGACGCAATCTATACGCCGACAGTGGGATACATCCAGGCGGGGAAAGATCCCCGCCCGAATTTACCGGAATTTTCTTGGTGCGGTGATTAACGAGCCGCCACGGGTGTCGGCTTGATTTTGCTATTGGAGAACGGCTGTTTCAATTGCTCTTTCATGCCAGTTTCCCACAACACTTCGATCATCTTCATTTCCTCTTCTGTAAGCGGCGTTTTCTCCGGCGCCTCCGCAAATTCGCGCAAGTTCTCTTCACTGGTGATATTGGGCAGCACGGATTTGATCGCGGGGCTCGCCAAAGAGAAGAGAATGGCTGCTTGACCAATGGTCCGGTCAGTTCCTTCATACAGGAATCTCAACCTGCGAACCGCATCCAGACCAGCTTTCATCCACTCGATCGGCCTGTGGGAGCGGTGGTCTCGTTTATCGAAATGCTTGTCCGGATCATAGGTGCCGTCGAGGAGACCTGATGCGTGCGGGACGCGGACAATCAAGGATTTATTCAGTTTTTCGGCCTCCCGGATCAGTTCTCGGGCAGGATCTTGCTCCAGCAAGTTGTGAATGATTTGCGCCATGACGTACCGCTCGTCACGGAGCGTGGCCAATCCTTCGTCCCGCCAGCCAAGGTCCGGTCCCAAAGCAACACCATAGGTGCGGATTTTTCCTTCCTCTTTCAACCGTTCCAGCGTCTCAAGCACTTCATCACTCTGGATCGCTTCCATTCGTGCGTTATGCAATTGGTAGAGGTCGATCACGTCGGTCTTCAATCGGCGTAGGCTTTCTTCGCAGGATTGACGGATCGAGGCGGCGTCCCAGCGCTGGGGCAATTCGGAGTGTCTGCCGTGTCGGTCGCCCCGTTTGGCATAGATATCGTAGCCGAATTTGGTGGCGATCACTACTTTGTCACGAAGCCCTTCCAACGCTTCCGCCAAGAGGGTTTCTCCTTTTCCTTGACCGTACACGTCCGCGGTGTCAAAAAACGTAATACCGTAATCTTCATATGCCATGCGTAACAGGCGTTTGCCGAGCGTATCGTCTTTGACGCCCCACCATGGTGTAGCAACGGACCAAACGCCGAAACCAACTTCGGAGACTGATGTGTCGATGCCAGGCATGTTGCGGTATTTCATCAAAATAACCTCCTTCTCATATCTTCACATCGCACGGTGGCGATGGGATAATACTGTGTGTTCAGTCGAAAACCTCGACACCGTCCTGTTTACCGATAGCTAAAAATCCGTTTGGAGCTTTGTATTGTGTTTACAGTTTGAAGACCAGTCGTGCTTTCGTTTGCGCTTTTTCTACTTCTTCAAAGGCTTCGTGCACTTGATGAAGGTGTCTGGTCTCATAGATGACTTTTGTCCGCCCCTCCGCATGCAATTGGAACGTTTCCTCCAGATCGGTGCGGGTACCTACGATGGACCCAATCACCTGGATACCGTTGAATACGGTCTCAAAAATGGGCAACTGCATGTAGTTGTCCGCTGGCAACGCGACAAGGACGAGGCGGCCGCCGCGGCGTAGGGAATGGAAAGCTTGCTCAAAGGCCTTGGGCGAGACAGCCACGCTGATGGCTGCATCGGCACCGCCCAGTTTTTTGATCTCTTCCACAGGGTCCTGGTACCGGGCGTTGACCACATAGTCCGCTCCCAACTCCTTGGCCAGTTGCAACTTCTTATTGAAGAGATCGACAGCCACCACCGTCGCCCCTGTCACTTTGGCGTATTGCAGGGCCAGGTGGCCGAGCCCGCCGATGCCGAAAATGGCCACGAGGTCCGACGGCCGAGCACCGGACATCTTCACCGCCTTGTAGGTAGTCACCCCAGCGCAGGTCAAGGGCGCCGCATCCAGCGGGCTGATGCCGTCAGGCACCTTGACGATGTGTTTGGCGTAGCCGATCGTGTATTCGGCATGGGTGCCGTCGATGGAGTAACCGGTGTTAAACTGGGACTGGCACAGTGTCTCCCAGCCGGAGTTGCAGTATTCACAATTTCCGCATGCGTAACCCAGCCAAGGGAGGGCCACCCGGTCCCCTTCCTTGATCCCCGTTACTCCTTTTCCGACCACCTCCACGATACCGATCCCTTCATGTCCCGGGATAAAGGGCAATTTCGGTTTGACCGGCCACTCCCCATTTGCCGCGTGAATATCAGTGTGGCACAATCCTGAGGCTTCGACTTTCACACGAACCTGTCCTACTCCGGGTTCCGGAATATTCACCTCCTCAATTCGAACCGGTTCCGCAAAGTCTCGTACAACCGCGGCCAGAATTTTTTTTAGCCATCTCTTCACACCTCCCAACAAAGCATGAACGCCATGATTGTGCCAATATCTGCCGTGTTGTATTGTCGACAGAAGAATCGTGGGGTGTAGTGGATATCAGTGAAGATGACCGCGGTCACCATCCACGATGGATACGGCCAACCCCTCACCCTCGTCAATCAGGGCCAAATCAGTCACTCTATCCAGGCAATTTGATTGCCCTGTTTTCTTCAAAGGTTTCACACTCCCATCATCAAGCTGAGATGTTGTCTGTTTACATTAGCGTAAGCCGAGTTGGAGAAAGAAAATGTGATGTATTTCACAAAAAATGGCTCGTTCACAGAAAATCTATATTACAGATATAATAAGTGTAAGCAGTATTGGACTATGTGAATGTGATATGTTTCACGATTGTTCACAGAAAGTCAAAATTACGGTTGGAGTTTTGTCATTGACTACTCAGAAGGATATTGCAATGAATTTAATTGGGCAAATTATGTCTGGTTGCAGCTTTGCTGCCTCTGCCCCCAATAATAAATTTGGAGGCGGTATTGATGGACCGCAAATTCGAGATTCTCAAACGTGTTCCTCTGTTCTGTGAGTTGACAGATGATGAATTGGAGAAAATCTCTCATATTACGGTTTTGCGACACTATCGAAGGAATTCAACAGTCTTTGTGGAAGGTCAGCAGCTTAGTACGGACTACTTCATTCAATCGGGGATCGTCAAGGTCACAAAGGTGCAAAATAATGGAAATGAACAGATCATTTGTCTTTTGCAAAAAGGTGAAATGTTTCCCCACGTAGGGTTTTTCTGCGATTCACCGTATCCCGGAACGGCTGTAGCAGTCACGGATTGCATATTGTTAGCCATATCGATAGACGACTTTGATCGATTGATGGATTCGAATCCACTCATCGCAAAATCAGTCATGAAAATGATGGATAAACGGCTCCTTTATTTTCAAAGACGTTTACAAGATGTGATTTCGGGAGATGTCCATCGAAAAGTTGTGATCACCTTATTGTGGCTAGTAGAGGAATACGGAATTTTGAGGGAAGATGGTATATTTATTTCCATTCCTTTAACCCATCAAGATTTTGCCAATATGTTGGGAATGTCACGGGAATCGGTCAACCGTGTGCTCAACCAACTAAAAAAAGATCAGTTGCTGAATATCAATCGAAAGGGCATCTTGATTTACAATCCGGATGCACTGCAACGTACACTCTCCCCTGTTAAAGAATGAAAGAATACAGGGGTTTTTTTATGCAAAAATCACAAAGAGTTTGATCCATCAATCTGATGTCAGTTGCTGAGATGAAAAAGGAAAAAGGGGTTAATGTATATTCCACCGTCATGAGACTGCTGACAAAGTGGCTGAGTTTGTATCTGATGAGTCTGTCCGCTTGGCTTTCCCGGCTCGCTCCACCTACGCCCTGCAAGGAAGCCAGTCTTGGCCGCTCCAAACCGGTGAGCACAGGACGCGGGCAAAGTCCGCTTCACTAAAGGAAATTGCACGCGATGAATTCCTGCACTTTCTGGTTCTCCGCTCGGTAGGGCTTGGTCAGTCGCTCTACCGGGAAACGTTGCGTCCTGATCAATTTGCCAGACACGGAGACGGGAGATCAAAGCCCACGAACTTTATCAACTACCTGGCGCCGGTATTCCACCGCGCCATTCTTACAAAGTGGCGCGCTGGCTACAGGGGGCACGTGTAAGCGAAAAAACGGGTTGATCCGTTTCTTTGCCAAGAGTATTAATCGTTATATAAAATCACTTTCATCGCTTTTTCTTTGGGTGCGTTGCGAAATACCTCGTACGCCTGCATAATCTGGTCTAGCGGAAAACGGTGGGTGACCAACTGTTGTGGTTTGATCTTCCCGGACTGCACCGTTTTGATCAGCATCGGTGTCGTGCTCGTACTAACCAGCCCTGTCGTGATCTTGACATTGCGAATCCACAATTGTTCCAGGTGCAATTCGACAGGCTTGCCGTGGACACCGACGTTGGCCAGCCGTCCTCCGGGCTTCAGGATTTGCTGACAGATGTCAAAAGTCACCGGGAAACCGACAGCCTCAATCGCTACATCGACACCCTTACCGTCGGTTAATTCCATCACTTGCTCAACCGCATTTCCCTTGGAGCTGTTCACTGTCCTGGTGGCCCCGAACTTTCTGGACATCTCCAAGCGATTATCGTCGAGGTCGATCATGATGATCTCCGCCGGCGAATAAAGTTGCGCTGTCAAGAGTGACGCCATCCCGACCGGTCCGGCCCCGACAATAGCAATGACTTCCCCCGGCTGAACTTCGCCGTTGATCACCCCGATTTCCAAACTCGTCGGAAAAATGTCGCTCAACATGACAAGTGCTTCCTCATCGGTTCCCGGAGGAATATGATACAAGCTCGTATCGGCATAAGGGATCCGAACGTATTCCGCCTGAGTACCGTCGATCAGGTGCCCCAAAATCCAACCCCCGTCTTCACAGTGGGCGTACATCGCTTTTTTGCAATAATCGCATCTTCCACAGGAAGTGACACAAGAAATCAGCACTCTGTCGCCGGGTTTGAAATTGCTGACACCCGAGCCGACTTCTTCTACTATTCCAACCCCTTCGTGTCCCAGGGTTCGGCCGTCGGTTACCGCCGGTACATCACCGCCCAAGATATGCAAATCTGTGCCGCAAATCGTCGTTTTGGTGATTCTTACGATGGCATCCGTCGGATTTTGAATCGTCGGCTTTTCCTTCTCTACCCACTCAAATTTTCCCGGACCACGGAATACAAGCGCTTTCATTATTCTGCGCCCCCTCATTTTTGTCGCGAAGTTGTCTTTCAAGCTACCCAATTTTAAGGTTGTCCGTCCGAATCTAACGGGGATTATATGGGACTTCTTTTGAACTAATCGAACGATGACTGTCTATCGTTAATATGCCAATTTGCTCTTCTGTCCATTCCAATTTTTTACGGGGACCTACCAGCTGATCATCATTTCAAATAATGAACGATCGCGTAGTTTAAACTATCCATGTGAAATGGGAAAAATTAGCGCGATGCCTGTGATAATGAGTCTTAGAAGGGGTCAGCTTGACACTTGTATTCGTCATTTCATTTGCCATTCTGGGGTATTACGGGGGAGAGATGTACCAAACGATACCCCCATTCCAAAACGTGTGCTGACCAGTACAGCTACCGTACTATTTGCCGACAAAGAAATTAAGGATTCTCCGTGGAATGGTAATCCCAGTTGGTATCATCTTTTGTTGTTTATGGGATGGTTGTTGTTCTATATGCTACTTATGCGTTTAAAGAATGGATCAACCCAGTACCAAGCAAACAAGGCACTGTCAGAAATGCCCATTCACCATGTTCATGAGGAACCACCGGTTTCGTCCTAGTCTCCCTTTTCCCCCAATGCAACTCTAACTTCCGATGTAAAAATAAAAGATCCCACTTGCACCAAGTGAGATCCAACATCGTGACCGACAGCGGGACAAGAGCCCTTATGGCCTTCTCGGCCACATACTTCTGTATTAAACCAAACATAATCGGCCAAATCCTATAGCGCTCCCTTTTAAGATGAGATGGTCAGGTGTGTAGAGCTCTACGTTAACATGACTTGCATATCTGCTTGTACATCCCCAATCAATTTTAAGCCAAATCTCTCTTGTAATACTTGCAACACGCCTGGCGAAATAAACTCAGGAGCTTTCGGTCCAATACGGATATCTTGAATACCTAAGCTAAACAACCCCAATAGGATGGCAACTGCTTTTTGCTCAAACCAAGATAACACGATACTGACTGGCAGTTCGTTTATCTCACATCCAAATGCTTCGGCTAGTGCAGCCGCAATCTTCACAGTGGAAATCGAATTATTACATTGTCCTAAATCAATATAGCGTGGAATATCTGTACCTGGTACGACTCCGTAATCTACATCGTTAAAGCGAAACTTGCCGCAAGAAGTGGTTAGAATAACCGTTTCTGGTGGCAAGGATGTGGCTAATTTTCGATAATATTCGCCACCTTTCCCTGGAGCATCACAACCTGCAATGACAAAGAAGCGCTTAATTTTTCCATCTTTCACAGCCTGGATAATTTCCGGCGCTATTCCCAGTACTGTCTCATGGTGGAAACCTGTAACGAGCTCTTGATCAGACTCTATATTCACTTCCGGAAGCTCTAAAGCACGCTTAATCAATGGTGTAAAATCATCATTTTCAATTTTTTGTACTCCTTCAAGCCCAGCTACATCGTAAGAGAAGAAGCGGTCTGCATATGTACCTTTAATGGGCATGACACAGTTCGTTGTTGCTAAAATAGCGCCTGGGAATCTTTCAAAGAGCCTTCTTTGATCAAACCATGATTTCCCGATGTTCCCTTTTAAATGAGGATACTTTTTCAATTTAGGATAACCATGTGCTGGTAACATTTCTGAATGTGTATATATATTGATCCCTTTATCCATCGTTTGCTCTAATAATTTTTCAAGTGCAAGCAAATTGTGCCCTGTTACCAAAATTGCTTTTCCTTCTATTTTATTTTGGCTAACACGAACGGGCTGTGGAATCCCAAAGCGTTCTGTATGAGCTCGATCTAGCAATTCCATCACCCGGATCGCTGCTTGCCCAACTTTCATCGCCATCTCAAAATGCTCTTGCTCATTAAAGTTGGAATTGGTCAGTGTCATGTAAAGTGCTTCATGTGTGGTAGCATCTACTAACGGGTCTGTATATCCGAGCTGATAAGCATGTGTACGATATGCAGCGATCCCTTTTAACCCAAAAACCAAAATATCTTGCAGACTAGCGATCACTTCGTTTTTTCCACAAACTCCGATAATTTTACATCCACCCATTGGTGTCTGCTCACATTGGTGACAAAACATATTTCCCTTCCTCCTTCTCACATAACTCACGTGAATCCATCCAAGCTATAGCAGCAAACTCTTTGTCAGCCACATAAATTACTCTTATCTATTGATTTGTTATATATTCCATACCATGGATATGGTTCGCGGTCGCCCAAGCTTGTCAAGGTCACTCTTTGTCGGAGAGAGCTAAGAAGTGCATTCAAAAAAGGTCACCATCTGAGGTAGAAACGGCCAACCTCTCATCTCCATCAACCAGGACCAAATTGGTCACTGCATCCAGGCAAAAGGAATAAAAGGACGCAGCCCAAAAGAAACATTTTATTCGGCTTAATCCCCCCCTTTTTTCTAGGTTTCACACTCCCATCATCAAACTGAAATGTTGTCTGTATACTTAGCGTAAACCGAGTTGGAGAAAGTGAATGTGATGGATTTCACAAAAATAGGTTGTTCACAGAAAGTCAATATTACGATTGGAGTTTTGTCATTGACTACTCAGAGGGATATTGTAATGAATTTAATTGGGCAAATTATGTCTAATTGCAGCTTTGCTGCCACTACCGCATAAAAAATGTGGAGGCGGTATGGTTGGACCGGAAATTCGAGATTCTCAAACGTGTTCCGCTGTTCAGTGGACTAACAGATGATGATTTGGAGAAAATCGCACGTATAACGGTTTTAAGAAACTATCGAAAGAATTCAACGATCTTTGTGGAGGGACAGCAGCTTCGCACGGTCTACTTCATTCAATCGGGGATCGTTAAGGTCACTAAGGTCGAGAAAAACGGAAACGAGCAGGTCATCTGTCTTCTGCAAAAAGGGGATATGTTTCCCCATGTGGGATTTTTCGGCGATTCACCGTATCCCGGAACGGCTGTAACTGTTACGGACAGCCAATTGTTAGCGGTATCGACGGATGACTTCGATCGATTGTTGGATTCGAATCCACTCATCGCAAAATCAGTCATGAAAATGATGGATAAAAGGCTTCTTTATTTGCAAAAACGCTTGCAAGAGGTGATTTCGGGAGATGTCCATCGAAAAGTTGTGGTGACCTTGTTACGGTTGGTGGAGGAATACGGAATTCGGAGGGAAGATGGGGTTTTCGTTTCCATTCCGTTAACCCATCAAGATTTTGCCAATATGTTGGGAATGTCACGTGAATCGGTGAACCGTGTGCTTAACCAACTAAAAAAAGATCAGTTGCTTGATATCAATCGAAAAGGCATCTTGATTTACGATCCGGATGTACTGCAACGTACACTCTCCCCTGTTAAAGAATGACAAAAAACAGGGGCTTTTTTTATGCAAAAAATCACAATGAGATTGATCTAACTCATGTACATTTGTAGTGAGACATGGGGTCAACGAGATGGGGGGTGGCATTGCGCACAAGTGATACCACTGTAATCCATTTTCGTGAGGAGTGAATCGATATGGCAAAACCGAGCTATCAACCCAATCTGGATTTAACGGATTGGAAAAAAACAGATACACGGGAATTCGATAAAATTCTAATGATCGTAGCACCCGAACTACATTCTTTTATCGAAGAACACGCTACTTTAAGCCAGTTGATGGATCAGGTAAGGGAAGGCTATCATGCCGAGCTTTACCACAAGGCTTTGGATACAATCGGTCATGAATTGGAGCATCATTTTTTGTACGAAGAAAAATATATTCTTTCTCGTTTGGCAAATCATATCACAGAGACGGAAGTGGGTCCCATCGCCAAATTAAAAAGCGAACACAACATCATCCGGAAACATTATCAAGAAGCAATGGCCCTGTTTCAAAATCATGATCCCGAAAACCCTTCACATGAACTCATACAAAAAATGGGGCTGCTTGCCTATCTGTTAAAAAAACATATTGAGAAGGAGGATCATTACCTGTTCCCATTGTTTAGCGTGATTTTGACTCAAGAGGAAAAAACGGCGATCGCCCATGATGTCCATCTTCATACATCAACCAGAAAAGAATGATTTCAATGACTGTCGTTGAGATGAAACAAGGAATTGCTGGTGAAAAAGGGGTTGCCCGTACTCAAGTGTTGGAGTTTGACCAAGGAATCGTTGTGAACCTGCAATTAAAAGCGGGGAAAAAAATTCCCCGACACCATGCGAATTGTCATGTGCTCGTTTTTGTGATCAGCGGAGAAGTATGGTTTGGTGTATCTGACCAACGATTCCACTTAAAAGCGGGTTCCTTCCTTCACATGAATCCGTATGAGGAACATGATATTGAAGCGATACAAGATTCCAGCTTGCTCGTTATAAAAACAGGTTCCCAAACTGGTTGTAATCTTCATGCTTGAAATGTGGTGAACCATTCGTGTTCGGGTGCGCCGTTTATCCTCTCGCTCCTGTTTCGCAAGCGCTCAATTGTCGCTCGTATGGCGGGCCCCATTTTCTCGTCGAATGCGGACCTTCAGACGGAAAATCGGAGCCCGCATCACTTTATCCACAAACTGCATTCTTACAAAGCGGTGAACTGTCTGGGGGAACGCAACAAAAACGGACAAAGGAGACGATTTGAACCGTTCCTTTGTCCAAAGAGTCAATCATGGTATAAATCACTTTCATCGCTTTTTCTTTGGCTGCATTGCGAAATACCTCGTACACCTGCATAATCTGGTCTAGCGGAAAACGGTGGGTGACCAACTGTTGTGGTTTGATCTTCCCGGACTGCACCGTTTTGATCAGCATCGGTGTCGTGCTCGTACTAACCAGCCCTGTCGTGATCTTGACATTGCGAATCCACAATTGTTCCAGGTGCAATTCGACAGGCTTGCCGTGTTGCTGACAGATGTCAAAAGTCACCGGGAAACCGACAGCCTCAATCGCTACATCGACACCCTTACAGTCGGTTAATTCCATCACTTGCTCAGCCACATTTCCCGTGGAGCTGTTCACTCCTGGTGGCCTTTCTGTGTTCCTTTCAATTCTTTTGGGGGCAGAGGTGTTTTCCGGCTTCACCCTTTTGTTTCTCAGCAGGGCATTATACCTGAAACTCAATTTCCTTATATTTTCATATCCTCACTCTGGCTCGATCAAACCGTAACGCCCGTCTTTTCTGCGGTATACTACGTTCACTTTATCAGTCTCTGCATTGGAGAACACAAAGAAGTGATGTCCGAGCAGTTCCATTTGCATGATGGCTTCTTCCACATCCATCGGTTTCAAGTGAAAACGCTTCGTACGAACCACTTCGATAGGTACGTCTTCCCCATTCACGAAAGCGTTTGTTGTGTTTTCGTTTTCAACAAGCTGCGAACGGAGGCTTCCTTCCTGACGGAGTTTGCGGTTGATCTTGGTTTTGTACTTCCGGATCTGACGTTCCAATTTTTCCACGACCAGATCGATGGAAGCATACATGTCCGCGCTTTTTTCTTCCGCGCGAACCAGCACGCCCGGAAAAGGAATCGTCACTTCCACCTTGTGATCATCGCGGATCACGCTGAGGGAGATGTGTGCATCGGCGGAAGGAGGGGTGTTGAAATACTTTTCCAGACGGCTGATCTTTTTTTCGATAAAACTCCGCAAAGCATCCGTCACTTCAAGGTTATTCCCACGAATGACATAATTCATGAAGCGAATCCCCCTTTTCGCTTTATACATTCTAATCAACGTGTTATCATGAGCCTCGATGTTTACGCCCCTTTAAAGCAGGAGCCATGACGCCAATTTTTACCTATTTCTCCGAAGGTTTCACACTCCCAAAGTGAAACTGAAATTTGGTCTGTGTACATTAGCATAAGTCATACGGATCGAAATGAATGTGATAAATTTCACATAAAGGGGGATGTTCACAGAAACTCAGCATTACGATAAACGTTTTATCACGTGACTAATCTTAAAAGTGAAAGCATGGGTGAATGAAAACCATGTGAACTGATTTACAAACCCACTTATGCATCATGATAAAACCGTATTGAATGCCATTATGTCCGCTCCGCGGTTCTTGAAAGAAGCAACTACTCGTCTCATGACAAGTTGTCTACAGCGATTCAAGATTCCAAACGATGGCACAGATGGCACAACAAATTGCTAGAAGTCCCAATGGAAAATCCTAATGGTATATGACCATCGTGAACGGCAAAAATGATCAATAGTGGCCAATGATCATTTTGCCACCGTTGATTCGGTGAGTGGAGGGGCTTCGACATTTGAAGGAAATTCGTATACATATCAAGCAGCTTGTACGACAAATACGAATGGTTCGCGTGCTTCTGGCCGTCACTGTGGGAGTAGGGTTGACGAGCGGAGTGCTGTTGATCCTTCAGGCCTATTACCTGGCCCGCGTGGTCAACGCTGTGTTTTTGGAGCACGCTCCATTGCATCAGGTCAGTCCTTGGCTTTGGATCTTATGCGGTCTTATCATCACCCGCGGTGTTCTCACTTGGCTGGATCAGGCGGTCGCAGCGCATCTGGCTGTGCGTGTAAAAACGGATTTGCGTCGCCGGCTGATCGCACATCTGTTGCGTCTTGGGCCGGTTTGGACAGCCCAAGAGCAACGCGGCGAGTTGGTCAACACGGCGATGACCGGAATTGAACAGTTGGAAAGCTTTTTATCCCGATATCTTCCGCAAATGGCACTGTCGGCGTTGATGCCGTTGGCCATTTTCGGTTTCGTGCTGACACGCGACAGTTTAACGTCGTTCATTCTTGCAGTGGCTGCGCCATTGATCATATTCTTTATGATTTTGATCGGCAAAGCGGCAGAATCGGCCAGCTCGCGTCAATGGCAGCAATTAAGCTTGCTCGCTGCACGGTTTCTTGATGTCTTGGAAGGCTTGACCACGCTGAAGGTTTTTGGACGCAGCCGCGCTCGGGCGGAGTGGATGGGGCGTGCAAGTGAAGCCTATCGCTTGGCGACGATGCGTACCCTTCGGGTTGCTTTTTTGTCTTCTTTTTTACTGGAATTATTTGCTACGCTAAGCACAGCAGTTGTCGCCGTTACACTCGGCTTACGCTTGGTTTCTGATCGTATGCCCTTTTTCACGGCTTTTTTGATCCTGTTGTTGACACCTGAATTTTTTCAGCCCCTTCGGGCACTGGGGAGCGAGTTTCATGCAGGTCTCAACGGAGTGACTGCTGCCGGAAGAATATTCGAGATTCTCGAAGCCAAATCGCCCAGCCTGGTACAGGAAGGTTGGAAGATCGAAAAGGATGTGCGTGTATCCTGTGCATCTGATAAAGATCTCCACAGGGATTTGCAACCCAAACACGGGCCAAAGAGGGCACCGTGGATACCAACACATCATGGATCGCGGAATGATCCGTTCACAATTGATTTCGTCCATGTCACTTTTTCATACGATCCCGGATTGCCGCCAATATTACACGATATCAATCTAACTGTTCACCCCGGTGAAACACTGGCGCTGGTCGGGCCCAGTGGAGCGGGTAAAAGCACGCTCCTCGACCTATTGCAGGGTTTTTTGCGCCCAACGGCTGGGGAGATCCGTATCAACGGTCAATCGTTAAGTGATTGGCCAATCGAGGAATGGCGAAGACAAATGGCGGTGTTACGTCAACACACGCATATCTTTGCCGGCACCGTTATGGATAATTTGCTCCTGGCTCGTCCCAACGCTTCTATGGAGGAGGTTATTTCGGCTGCGCGTACGGCAAAGGCACATGATTGGATTATCTCTTTGCCCCAAGGGTATAGCACCCCCTTAGGTGAAGGCGGATACGGTTTAAGCGGGGGGCAGATCCAAAGATTGGCGGTGGCACGGGCTTTGCTCAAGGACTCTCCGCTGGTGCTGCTCGATGAACCTACCGCCCACCTTGACCCGGAAACCGAATGTTCGATGCAGGAAGGGATCGCGCGGCTTCTTGCGGGGCGCACGGTGATTGTGGTTGCTCATCGTCTGAGCACGGTGAAGCGGGCGAATCGGATCATTGTAATGGAAGACGGAAAGATTGTTGAACAAGGAACCCACACGGAACTGATGGCTGTTCAAGGAATGTATCGGCGATTACGCACCGCGTATGCCGGAGGTGAAGAAGCGTGAGCAGACTGGTGATACAGAGGATGACACCGAAAAATAGACAGACACAGTTGTCGCTCTGGAGGGTGATCGTCCGTTTGTTTCAATTTCAACGACCATTTCCCTGGCGCTTTACCCTGTCAATTCTGCTTCGCTTTTGTACTGTAGGAGCAAACATTGGGCTGATGGCAACTTCCGGTTACCTGATTGCCAAAGCTGCTCTTCACCCTGCCACCATATTGTTGCTGTGGATGCCCATTGTAGGGGTTCGATTTTTTGGCTTGTCCCGCGCCGTGTTCCGTTACGCTGAACGATATTTCTCCCACGACTTGACCTTTCGCATCCTCCGGCAGATCCGTGTGTGGCTGTACCGGCGCATTGAGCCATTGGTACCGATGATGTGGCAAGGTCAGTACAGCGGTGATGTATTGGCGTCGGCAATCGGAGACATTGATACACTGCAAAATTTTTACTTGCGGGCGATAGCACCACTATTGGTGGCATTGCTGGTGATGGGATTGGGCTTCGTGCTGATGGCCCCCTTTGGCGGCGATTTGGTTCTGGTTTTGTTTGCGGGACTTGTTACCGCCGCAGCAGGTGTTCCTTTGCTTACACATTTCCTGGCACGGCGAGCAGGAGCGGAATCGGTTCAAGTGCGGGCACGTATGCAAACGAAGCTGGTAGACACTGTTCAGGGGATTGCTGATGTGTTGGCCTATAACCTGGAAACGAAGGTGATGCAGGAATGGGAAAGGGAACAACAGATATGGAACCGCCGTCAATTATGGCTGGCCCATGTGGACGGCCTCGGCAACGGGCTTTTGTTCATTTCCAGCCATTTTACAATGTGGGTTGTGTTGTGGCTTGGTATTGAGCACTTGCAAACCGGACGCATGGACGGGGTGTACTTGGCCATGCTGGTACTGACAGCGTTAGCAGTGTTCGAAGTGGTGATGCCGTTGCCGACAGCGTTCAAGCATTTGGGAGAGTGCATCGAGGCCGGTCGGAGGATGTTTCGTTTGACAGACCAAACCCCTCCGGTGACGGAACAGGGTTGCTCACAACTTCCCCGGTCAGCGGATTTGCGTGTACGTAACGTATCATTTATCTACCCCGGTTCGGATCGCAAAATTTTGGCAGACATCTCTTTCGATTTGCCACAGGGCAAACACATGGCCTTGGTCGGAGCCAGCGGCGCTGGAAAAAGCACGCTCATTCGCCTCTTATTGCGTCTTTGGGAGCCAATGAACGGACAGATTGAGCTTGGCGGGGTCAATCTGCGCGATGTGGAGCCGAAGGTGATCCGCCGTTGGTTTTCTGTGATTGAACAAAAAACCTATTTGTTCCATGAGTCGGCGGCCGATAATTTGCGCCTGGGACACCCCACAGCGACCTTGACGGAACTGCAGGATGCCGCCTCAAAATCACAGATCGATCAGGTGTTGCGGGAATTGCCGGAAGGATACGATACGCTTCTTGGCGAACTCGGTGCGCGTTTATCTGGAGGGGAACGGCAACGCTTGGCCTTGGCACGGGCATTGCTGAAAGAAGCGCCCATTCTTCTATTGGATGAGCCAACAACCGGTTTGGACGCGATCGTTGAGCAAAGGTTTATGAAGACGCTTCAGATGGTGGCTGCCGGTCGTTCTGTTTTGCTCATTACCCACCGTATAAGCGGGTTGGAATCCTTTGACGAAATTCTGGTACTGAAAGATGGCCGCATTGCAGAAAGAGGGACACACATGGAATTACTTAATTTGCGCGGCATTTACCGTGCAATGTGGGAGGTTGAGAGAGACAGACTGCACGCGAATATGGAAATCAACAGATAAAACCCCTATTAATGGGATATCCTACAAATTAATTCTAGGCTCGGGTTCCACCTACCTGATATTTAAACCGATCGGTATGTGAAAGGGGAACAGGCATGTTGAATGTTTTGTTAGCCCGTTGGCAGTTTGGGATCACTACGGTCTACCACTTTCTATTCGTACCTCTCACCATCGGATTGGCTGTTCTGATTGCCTTGATGGAGACGATTTATGTTCGAACAGGCGATGAGACGTATAAACGGATGACGAAATTTTGGGGCAAAATGTTTCTTGTCAACTTCGCTCTGGGCGTGGCCACCGGAATCATGCAGGAATTCCAGTTTGGCATGAACTGGTCCGCCTATTCCCGCTTCGTCGGCGATGTATTCGGGCCGCCCCTGGCGATCGAAGCACTGGCTGCCTTCTTTCTCGAATCGACTTTCGTCGCGGTATGGCTGTTCGGATGGGATCGGTTGTCCAAACGTGTGCATCTGCTCGCAATTTGGCTTACTGCCGCCGGGGTGTCGATATCCGCACTTTGGATTTTGACAGCGAATGCCTTTATGCAGGAGCCAAGGGGCTATGTGATCCATAACGGCCGGGCGGAGATGAGCAATTTTTGGTCACTGCTTGGCAACCCCCAATTATGGGTGGAGTTTCCACATGTGTGGTTTGGTGCTCTTTCTACAGGTGCTTTCTTTATCACCGGTGTCAGTGCTTGGTATTTACTGAAAAGGCGGCACCTGAAGGAGTTTACGCGCTCTTTTCAAATCGGTATCGTCGTGGCTTTAGCCTCTAGCGTTCTGACAATTGTGCTGGGACATTCGCAGGCTCAACATTTAATGAAGTCACAACCCATGAAGATGGCAGCATCAGAAGCGCTATGGAATACCAGCCCGGAACATGCGCCTTGGTCCGTGTTCGCACTCATCGATGAAGAACATCACCGTAACACGTTGAATGTGGAAATTCCTTATTTGTTGAGTATTCTTGCCTATAATCACACCTACGGTAAGGTCGAAGGGATCAATCAGCTGCAGAAACAGTATGAACGAACATATGGTCCGGGAAATTACATTCCAAACGTTTGGGTAACGTACTGGAGTTTTCGCGTGATGGTACTGGCCGGTATATTGATGTTGTTATTGGCCCTTTATGGTGTATATCTGGTACTGAAAAACCAGTTGAGCCAGCATCCCGCCTTTTTGCGAGCGATGATTGGGGCTATATTCCTACCGCCCATCGCACACAGCACCGGATGGATCATGACGGAGATGGGCAGGCAGCCATGGGTGGTCATGGGCCTTCAGAAAACAGTTGACGGTGTTTCATCTACAGTCACCACACCCATGATATGGACGACGTTGCTCGGGTTTGGAATCCTGTATCTTGTTCTGGGGATTGTCGACGTGTATTTGTTTGTTCGCATTATCCGTCAGGGGCCGGATTTCGAGGAGGACCCGTCAGAAATGGATGCCAAACTCCCCCATCCGGCAACTTAGAAACCGGCAGATGTAACGATTATGGATAACGAGGTGAGGATCATTGATTCTTAACATCGTCTGGTTCATTCTGATTGCCATATTATTTACCGGATTTTTTGTATTGGAAGGGTTTGATTATGGCGTTGGCATTTTAACCCCTTTCCTTGGACGGACGGATGAACAGCGCCGACTGATTATCAACACGATCGGTCCGTTCTGGGATGCAAATGAGGTCTGGCTCATCACCGCAGGCGGAGCGATGTTTGCAGCTTTCCCACACTGGTACGCGACTTTATTCAGCGGGTTTTACATCGCTCTTTTCCTGCTATTGGTGGCGCTGATTGTGCGTGCAGTGGCCTTTGAGTTTCGCAGTAAAATCAATAATCCGCGATGGCGTACCACTTGGGACTGGCTCCTGTTTGTGGGAAGTGTTTTACCACCCTTTCTATGGGGTGTAGCAATCGCCAATTTCATACGTGGTGTGCCCATCGACTCCCACATGAACTATGTCGGTACTTTCTGGAGCCTCATTACGCCTTTCAGTATCATGGGTGGCTTAAGTTTGCTGCTGCTTTCAACGTTAAGCGGTGCTCTGTACATTTCCCTTCGCACAGTAGGCGAGATGCAGGCAAGGGCGCGGGAAACCGCAAGAGGAATCGGGGCGCTCACCAGTCTGGTGATGTTCTTGTTTGCCCTTATATGTTTCTATAATACTGACCTGTTCAGCAAAACCGGTATCGACCCCGGTGGAGTGCCTGTACTGGCAGCCATGACGTTATTGTCGGTGCCCTTTTTCATTTACGCCAAACGCGACGGATGGGCGTTTTTAATGACCAGCCTGACAATCGTATTCTCGTCGATCACGGTTTTTCTCCATATGTTTCCGCGCGTGATGATCAGCTCGCTCAACCCCAGCTGGAGTCTCACGATCTATAATGCCGCATCGGGGCCCTATTCGTTGCGCGTGATGACGATCATCACTGTCATTGTGTTACCTTTTGTGTTGGCGTATCAAGCTTGGACCTATTGGGTGTTTCGACATCGTCTGCGTCCAGGTGGTCACTTGGATTATTAAGATTAAGCGAATAATTGTAATTCAAGCCATCATCCAGACAAGGGGCACCTGAAAAAGGGCCCTTTTTCTTGTGCTATCCGGGTCACACCACATCAAGACAAACTCACGTGAGCAAGGTACAGACACAATTGGATGTGCCAGCGTTCCATGCACACGGACATTTTGTTCATAAAATCACATAATGACCGTTCCATCCTTTTCATCTTACCTAGCAAAAATCCCTTGAAAATAAGGGGTTTGTGCTTTTGATCGAAATATTCATTATTCTATTTCATGATTATAAGTGAAATCATTCACAAATTGTTCATCCCATTTATTTACGTTGGGGAGTATAATGAAACTGGTCAATCAATACTACATTGCAGTGAATGTACGAGCTCATCCTTCACTCTTCTTTAAGGGGTGTTCCCTATGGACATGTGGACACAAACCTATGATCCTCTTCACCAGTTATGGCTATCAGCATTCGTATCTGCCATTCCGATCATCTTCTTTGTGATATCTTTAACAATCTTACGTCTAAAAGGATATATAGCCGCTTTCTATACAACGTTCATCGCCTTCGTGATTGCCATCTTCGTTTATCGCATGCCAATTTCTATGACACTAGGTGCGGTTGGTTTTGGTTTTGGTTTTGCCTATAGTTTATGGCCAATCGCCTGGATTGTGGTTACAGCTGTTTTACTGTATAAGATCACGGTAAAAACGGGGAATTTCGATGTTATTCGATCCAGTATCATCTCGATCTCCGACGATCAACGATTACAACTATTGCTGATCGGATTTTCGTTTAACGCATTTCTGGAAGGCGCAGCAGGATTTGGGGTTCCGATTGCGATCTCTGCCGCATTGCTCGTCGAACTAGGCTTTCAACCATTGCAAGCCGCCTCGCTTTGCTTGATTGCCAACGCAGCATCTGGAGCTTTTGGGGCAATGGGGATTCCAGTCATTGTGGCCGGTCAAGTCTCCGGCATCGATAAAATCGTGTTGTCTAAAATTCTGGGGATTCAATTACCGATCATTTCCTTCCTTGTGCCGTTTTTGATGATTTGGATTTTGGATGGATTACGCGGTGTGAGAGAAGTATTTCCCGCTCTGCTCGTTGTCGGAGGATCGTATGCAGTGGCACAATACTTGACCGTCACTTTAATCGGACCTGAGTTGGCTAACATTACTTCCTCACTAATCAGTATGGGTGCTTTAACGCTGTTTTCGAAGTTCTGGAAACCAAAAAACATCTTCCATCTTAATAATGGTACACAAACTGTCCGCTCCAAGCGTGTGACAACGGGACAAATCATCAAAGCATGGTCTCCATTTTACATCCTGACGATCATGGTCAGCATCTGGAGCAGCAAAGCTTTTAAACATTTATTCGACCAAGGAGGGCCATTGGAATCTCTTGTCACCAAGATTAAAATTCCCGGACTGCATCAACATGTGTTGATTGCTCCTCCGATCGCCAAGGATCTGACGCCATATGATGCGGTTTTCAAACTGGACTGGCTGTCTTCGACAGGTACCGCGATCTTGCTCTCTGTCATCCTGACCCTTCTGTTGTTCCGCGTCAATATGCGAACAACATTACAATTGATCAAAGAAACATTGCTTGAACTGTGGAAACCCGTTGTCACCATCGGTTTCGTACTCGCTTTTGCTTATCTAGCCAACTACTCGGGCATTTCGTCCACCTTGGGCTTAGCTTTATCGAAAACCGGCAAGTTATTCCCCTTCTTCTCACCCGTTCTGGGTTGGATCGGTGTATTTCTGACGGGTTCGGTTGTCGCCAACAACGCTTTGTTTGGTCACCTGCAACTGGTGACGGCGCAACAGAT
The DNA here is from genome assembly GCF_030433435.1 of Polycladomyces subterraneus. Classification (NCBI taxonomy): domain Bacteria; kingdom Bacillati; phylum Bacillota; class Bacilli; order Caryophanales; family Thermoactinomycetaceae; genus Polycladomyces; species Polycladomyces subterraneus. Next base: position 120,688 of record NZ_JANRHH010000031.1, on the reverse strand, counting down.
TGGGGCATCGCCGGCTTTGCTCGTAGCCGCTAATACCAGTGGGGGGGTGATGGGGAAATTGCTCAGTCCACAATCGGTGGCGATCGCTACAGCAGCTGTTGGTCAATCCGGCGATGAATCCAGTTTGTTCCGCTTCACTTTGAAATATAGTTTGGCTTTCCTATTCATCACCTGTATCTTTACCTATCTGCTGGCATATATTTTCCGCTTTCTCCTGTGATTTATAGCAGGAAGCCAGCCAAATACTATATAAGAACAAAGGAGTTGTCCCCTTATGAAAGTGACGAAAGTAACCAAAATCGCTTTAATTGGAACCGGTTTTGTTGGATCGAGCTATGCATATGCGGTACTGAACCAAGGTTTGGCTAACGAATTGGTGTTAATTGACATTAACAAGAAAAAGGCGGAAGGGGACGCGATGGATCTGAATCACGCCTTGCCATTTGGTTCACCGATGCGCATCTGGGCTGGAGATTATAGCGATTGTAAAGATGCGGACCTCGTGGTGATCACCGCTGGTGCCAACCAGCAGCCTGGAGAAACCCGTCTCGATCTTGTGGATAAGAACGCGAAAATCTTTCAATCCATTATTAGCGAAGTGATGAAAAGCGGTTTTGATGGATTGTTCTTGGTTGCGACAAACCCGGTTGATATCCTATCTTATGCGACATGGAAATATTCCGGCATGCCGGCTCATCGAGTGATTGGATCGGGTACCATCCTTGATACAGCTCGCTTGCGCTATCTACTCGGTGAAGCTTATCAAGTGAATCCACAGAATGTACATGCCTATATCATCGGGGAACATGGGGATACAGAATTGCCCGTGTGGAGTCATGCCCATATTGGAACCCGTCCGATTTCGGACTATTTACGAGAAGGAAAAGGTCCAAATCAGGATGAACTGGATCAAATTTTTATCAATGTACGCGATGCAGCCTACCATATCATTGAACGAAAAGGAGCCACCTACTATGGAATTGCAATGGGACTGGCTCGTTTAACTCGCGCCATTTTAAACGATGAAAACTCAGTGTTAACTGTTTCCACGCTACTCCGTGGCGAATATGGATTAAAGGATATTTATATCGGTGTTCCAGCAGTGGTGAATCGTTCCGGCATTCGCGAAGTGATCGAGTTGAATTTGCAAGAGCAGGAACTGGAAAAACTGCATCATTCGGCACAAGTGTTAAGTCAAGTGTTGAAAAAAATATTCTAAGCACCACTTTTTATTAAGAGAATGCAGGCCCAGATGATTACTAACATCTGCTCCTGCAATGAAAGTTAGTTGATTTCATTTTGAGTACCTCCTCTGTTTTAAAGGGTCCTGTGCACATGGACACCTCGTATGTTAACAGGAGGTACTTTTTCTTTTCAAACTTCCCCATCATTCATTAACTCCTTCATAATTAAGGATAATTAGTTAAAACAAAGTACGTACTTGTTAATAAACGCTATATACCTAATAATTACTGTATCATCCACTATAACTTGTTTTCTTAGATAGAAGAAAAGCAGAGCATGACGGGAACCAGGTAAAAGGAGGAGCCATATGAAACTGAGAGTATCAGCTGTCCAATATCATCTTCATACGATCCGATCCTTTGAAGATTTCGCCAAGCAATCGGAGCATTATATCAAAACAGCCGAGGAATTCGGCGCAGAGTTTGTATTATTCCCCGAGTTTTTTACGACTCAATTGATGTCCATCGGTGACAAACAAGGAAATGCCTTAACCATCAATGATTTACCCGATTTCACAGAGCAGTATCGCGATTTGTTTTCATCCTTGGCGAAGCAAACGAAGATGCACATTATCGGAGGAACCCATGTTATCCGCAAAGGTGACCGGTTATACAATGTCGCTCATTTGTTCTATCCGGATGGAAGGATCGCGGAACAACCAAAGCTTCATATCACGCCAACGGAAGTGAGGGAATGGAAAATGGCTCCTGGCGAAAGTCTGCAGGTGTTCGAGACAGACAAGGGAACAATCGCCGTATTAACCTGCTATGACATCGAATTTCCAGAAATCGTTCGAATGGCCAAAGCCAGAGGAGCTGATGTGATTTTCTGCCCTTCTTGTACCGATGATCGTCATGGATTCCATCGTGTCCGTTACTCCTGCCATGCGAGAGCGGTAGAAAACCAAGTCTATGTCGTAACTACGGGTACAGTAGGTTCCCTTCCCACGGTCGACTTTATGCGGGCGAATTTTGGGCAAGCGGCGGTTATTACACCAAACGATATTCCGTTCCCTCCCCGGGGGATCTTGGTAGAAGGGGAAATCAATGATGATATGATTGTCACCGCCGATCTTGATTTAGAACTGTTATATCAGGTTCGTGAAAGTGGTTCCGTCACCACGTGGCGTGATCGGCGTACAGATCTCTATCCGGATTGGAACTAAGGAGATTTAGCCTTCTACAAGGAGGGAGAAGGGTGTATCGAAAAGAGTTTTACGTTTTTGACCAGGATCAACCTGTCCCGGCGATCATCCGAAATTATGAAGAAAGGGACTTTCCTGGTTTGATTCAAATTCAACAGGAAAGTTTCCCTCCCCCATTCCCGTCTGAGTTATGGTGGAACACGGAACAGCTGAAAAACCATGTTACGCTATTCCCGGAGGGAGCCTTATGTATTGAGGTGAATGGGGAAATCGCGGGATCGATGACGGGGTTGATTGTGGACTTTGACCCCAACCATCCGGACCATACATGGGAAGAGATTACCGATAATGGGTATATTCGTAACCATAATCCAAACGGGAACACGCTCTATGTCGTTGATATTTGCGTGCGCCCCTCCTATCGCAAATTAGGGTTGGGAAAATGGTTGATGTTCTCCATGTTTGACGTCGTTGTTCACAAGGGGTTGGAACGGTTGTTAGGCGGAGGAAGAATGCCTGGCTATCATAAGAAAGCGGATGAGATGACAGCGGAACAATACCTCGAAGCTGTAGTAAAAGGGGAATTGAAGGACCCTGTTATAACCTTCCTGCTTCGCTGTGGCCGTACCCCTGTGAAAGTGGTGGCGAACTATTTAGAGGATGAAGAATCATGTAATTATGCAACACTGATGGAATGGAAAAATCCTTTCTATGCATCAAAGTCTTCACAAGGGGAACGATGGAGGCGGAATATCGCAGAAATCCAATGACCCCTTATTCATTATGCAACAAGCTAAAATAGCAAAAAAGCCATTTTTCCAAGTCCCCTTGGAAAAATGGCTTTTTAGGCTGTTGACAATATCGCCTGAAATGGCTACAAGATGTCAAGGTCCCTCCAAACCCAAATCAGCAAAGGTGGCCATCTCCCGCATCAATGCCACGGCTGTTTCCATCAACGGAAACAACAGCGCCGCTCCTGTTCCCTCTCCCAAACGCATCCGGGCGTGGATCAGCGGCGTTAATCCCAACTTCTCCAATAGAATGCGATGTGCCGGTTCCTCGGACAAATGGGAGGCAAACAAATACGGCTTCACCCGTTCAGTCAGACAGGCGGCGATCATCGCGGCAGAGGTGGAAATAAGCCCGTCAATCACGACCGGCATGCGCTCCAGCGCGCCTCCCAGCATCACCCCCGCCATCGCGGCAATCTCCAACCCGCCCACTTTGGCCAACACGTCCATGGGATCTTGTGCATCGGGTTGGTTGACGCGGATCGCCTGCTCGATGACGTGAATCTTTCGAAGCATTCCCGTGTCGTCCACTCCGGTGCCGCGTCCCGTCAACTGGTCAACCGGACTGCCAGTCATCACCGCAGCAATGGCCGTAGCCGGTGTTGTATTTCCGATACCCATTTCCCCCACGCCGATGACGCGGACGCCTTCCTGTTTCAATCTGCGGGCTACGTCCACCCCCGTCATCACTGCCCGGACCGCTTCATCGCGGGACATGGCGGGGCCGGATGCCATATTGTCTGTACCCGGACGTACCTTACAGTCGATAACGCCGTCGGGAACCGTCCTCGCCTGACTGCCCACATCTACCACAAAAACGTCTGCTCCGGTTTGCCGGGCGATCACATTGATCGCTGCTCCGCCCGCCGCGAAGTTGGCCATCATTTTTTCCGTCACTTCGGAGGGATAGGCCGTCACCCCCTCTTCCACCACGCCGTGGTCCCCGCAACAGACGACGATCGCTTTTTTGCTCATGTCAGGGGTCCGTTCACCAGTGATGCCCGCCAAGCGGATCGCCATCTCCTCCAACAATCCCAAACTACCCGGCGGTTTGGTTAATTGGTCGATATGTTCTCTCGCTTGTTGCTTGAGTGTCTCGTCCGGAAGCGAAATCAGTCTCGTCAGCGACTCCAATTCTAGGAGATCGGGTCGATTCAGTTGTTGTTGCACGTTCGTTTTGCTCCTTTTCTGAGATTTTTGCGAATCCGACATGTGTTTCCCAACAATTGGTCAATTTTTGTGCTAATATGTTCATGTTCATGCTCTTTTTCTATTGTACTGACTTCGGAATCCAGGAGAAAGGGAGGAACCGATGAAACCAAAACGCTCACGCTACGGATGGGTGCTGCTGACGATGGTCTGCGTCATGCTGTTGACCGGTTGTGTGAACGCCACCATGCACATCACTGTTCACTCCGACGGTTCCGGTGTTTATCAGCTGAAACTGCTTTCCAACCCGTTGTTGGCCGAACAGATCGCACCAATCAAAGACCGTCTCCAACAAAAAGGATATCAGGTCAAAACGGTGAATGAAGGAGATCAAACGGGATGGGTGGCCGAAAAGCATGTCGACAACGTATTGAAGGAACCGCCGGATCAAAACATGTTCAAAGACTTATTGCCCAATCAACCGTCCGCCAGTTTGGCGGCCGTTTCTACCGATGCCGTACCGCAGAGCGGCAGTTCCGGTCAACCCGCTTTTCATTTTGATCCGGGGTTTTTTACACTGAAATTCCGTGTCGACACCCATGTCGACCTGCGCTCGATGAAAGATTTGGGGGGCACATTTTTGGGTGACTCGCTAGGTGACCTCCTGCACTTGAGATTGATGCTGACGTTGCCCATCGCACCAGATCACCACAATGCCAACAACGTCACCGACGATGGTAAAATCTTGACGTGGGATCTGAAGCCAGGACAAGATAACCCCATCTTTATGGAAGCGGAGTTTCCCAACCCATTGGGCTGGGGCGCAATCCTCCTTATCGTCGTGATTTTGTTGATCGTGCGGCGTGTTCGCAAAAAGCGTCAACATCCGCCGACCGTCAGCAATGGTTCCAATATTTCATGACCTTGATGGGAATCAGCCTTTTCAGGGGCGTTTTGATCAAGGAAAACCGTTTCCTGCTTTCACGTAATCGTTAGTCGGGAGACGGTTTCCTTTTTTTGCATTTGGAAAGCGTTTTTTTTCAACAAATCGTGAACAACCGTGAATATGTGCTTGCCATTGTGAGAAACTTTGTTAAAATAGGAACAATATCAGCAGTCAAACAATCAGACGATAGGGACCGTTTTCCTGCGGAATCATTGTCCCGTCACGCCAGCGGGCAGGGGAAGAACGTGTCCCGTTGACTTTATCCACACTTTTCATGAAATGAGGTGTTGGGTTATGAAGCCACGAACACTGTTTGAAAAAGTATGGGATCGACACGTGATTCACCAGGAACCGGGCAAACCCGCACTGTTGTACATCGATCTTCATCTGATCCACGAGGTCACGTCACCACAGGCATTTGAGGGATTGCGCTTGTCCGGTCGGAAAGTGAGAAGGCCCGATTTGACCGTAGCCACGATGGATCACAATGTGCCCACAACGGACCGCTCGCTTCCCGTCACCGATCCCATTTCAGCCAAACAAATGGAGACACTGGCCAAAAACTGTCAGGAGTTCGGCATCTCCCTTTATGATTTGCACAGCCCGCAACAAGGCATCGTCCACGTGATCGGGCCTGAACTGGGGCTGACACTCCCCGGCAAAACCATCGTCTGCGGGGACAGCCATACATCCACCCACGGCGCTTTCGGTGCCCTGGCGTTCGGGATTGGGACCAGTGAAGTGGAGCATGTTTTGGCTACACAGTGCTTGCCTCAAGCGAAACCGTTGACGATGGAGATCCACGTCAAGGGAAAACTGAAACCCGGCGTAACCGCCAAAGACCTGATCCTGGCCATTATCTCCCTCATCGGTACCGACGGTGCGACGGGAACGGTCATCGAATACACCGGTGAAGCCATCCGTGCATTAACCATGGAAGAACGGATGACCGTCTGTAATATGTCCATCGAAGCGGGTGCGCGAGCCGGCATGATTGCCCCCGATGAAACGACGTTCGCCTATCTGAAAGACAAGCCCCTGGCCCCCAAAGGGGAAGATTGGGAACGGGCTGTGGCGGAGTGGAAAGAATTGCGGACCGATGAAGGTGCCGTTTACGATCGCAGGGTCGAAATCGACGCCAGCACTATTGCACCGCAAGTCACTTGGGGCACAAGTCCCGGCATGGGTGTCGACGTTACCGGCACGGTACCGGATCCGGACTCCTTCCCTACGGAAACGGAGCGCAAATCGGCACGTCGCGCATTGGAATACATGGGACTCAAACCGGGAACGCCCATCACCGACATTCGGATCGACCGGGTGTTCATCGGATCGTGTACCAACTCCCGGATCGAGGATCTGCGCGCCGCCGCCAGCGTGGTCAAAGGGAAAAAAGTGGCACCGCACGTTCACGCGATGGTGGTGCCAGGATCGCAACAAGTGAAGCGGCAAGCTGAGGCGGAAGGGTTGGATAAGATTTTCACCGAGGCCGGTTTTGAATGGCGCGAAGCGGGATGCAGCATGTGCCTGGCGATGAACCCCGACGTTCTACAACCGGGCGAACGCTGTGCCTCCACCTCCAACCGCAACTTCGAAGGACGGCAGGGTCGGGGCGGACGCACTCACTTGGTCAGCCCGATGATGGCCGCCGCAGCAGCGATCGCCGGTCACTTCGTAGATATCCGGGAATGGGAAACGGAAGATATCCGGCAAAAGGAGGTAACACAATGAAACCGCTCATCCGGCATACGGGAATCGTGGCACCGCTGGATCAGGCCAACGTAGATACTGATCAGATCATCCCTAAACAGTTTCTCAAGCGGATCGAACGGACCGGATTCGGTCAATTCCTGTTTTATGACTGGCGTTTTGACGATGACGGTCAACCGCGGCCGGACTTCGTGCTGAACCAGCCGCGTTATCAAGGGGCGTCCATTCTGCTCGCGCGAAACAACTTCGGTTGCGGCTCTTCACGTGAACATGCGCCGTGGGCACTTTTGGACTTCGGATTCCGCGTGGTCATCGCCCCGTCTTTCGCCGATATCTTTTACAACAACTGTTTCAAAAACGGGATGCTGCCAGTGAAATTGCCTGAAAAAACTGTGGAGGAACTCTTCCAACGTACCGAAGCCAAAGAGGGATACACCCTCACGGTCGATCTGGAGAAATGTGTCGTAACGGATGAAGATGGCTTTTCCACCTCGTTCCAAGTGGACGAGTATCGCCGTCACTGTCTGATCAACGGCTTGGACGATATCGATATGACGCTGCAATATGAAGAGCAAATCGCATGTTACGAGGAGACCGTGCCAGCATATTATCGGGTCAGCTCGGGTCTCCCGTTGATATGAAACAAGGGGCGCTTTCCGGCGCCCCTTCGTCATGCTGCAAGTTATTTTGTCTCTTGCGTCGATTGTTGCTGTGCCAGATTGCTTTTTCTCATCCCGTAGGATACGTACAATACGATACCGACCACGAGCCACACCAAAAACCGAATCCAGGTAATGGGCGGCAAGCTGATAATCAACCAAGCGGAGAACACAATTCCGATCAAGGGCACAAAAGGCACCAACGGCGTGCGGAATGAACGCTTCAAGTCGGGGCGTTTTACCCGCAAAATCATAATCGAAGCACAGATCAGGATGAATGCCGACAAGGTACCGATGTTTACCAGCTCTGCCACTTCGGAAATCGGTGTAAATCCTGCCACCAATGCCGTCACCACGCCGATGATCAGCGTCGGGCGGTGCGGTGTGCGAAACTTCGGATGGATACCGGAGAACCATTTCGGCAGTAGACCGTCACGGCTCATGGAAAACCAAACACGGGCTGCCGCCAGCATGAAGGAGAACAACACACTGGTGATCCCCGCCACGGCCGCGGCGGAAATGATGGCCGGAATCCATTTTAATCCGAGATCCGTGAAAGCTTTTGACACTGGCGCCGAATTGTTTAAAGTCGTGTAATGTGCAATCCCCGTCAAAACGAGCGACATCCCCACATACAGGATCATGGCGATCGCCAACGACAAAATCACTGCCCTCGGCAGATCCCGCTGCGGGTTTTTCGCTTCTTCCGCGGCTGTTGTCAACGTATCGTAACCGAATACCGCGAAAAAGACGAGCGCCGCCCCCTGCATCACGCCATTGAAACCGAACGGCATGAACGGGGTCCAGTTATCCGGATTGACATAGAAGCTGCCGACGCCAATGATCACCAGGATGATGCCGATTTTGATGGCCACCATGAGCGAGTTGAACCGGGAACCCCACTCCAGCCCGATGGTGAGCAGGCCGGCAATCGCCAAACTCCCCAATACCGCCAAAAGATCCACGACATGTCCATCACCCGTGCCGGGCGCACCCTGGGCCCATACCGGCAGATGAATTCCGATCTGCCCCAAAATGGACTGCAGATAGCCGGACCAACCGATGGCGACGACGGCCACCACCAGTGAGTACTCCAACAACAGGTCCCAACCAATCATCCAAGCGGCGAATTCACCCAACACAGCGTAACTGTATGTGTAAGCGCTTCCGGAAACGGGTATCAATCCGGAAAACTCCGCATAGCACAATGCCGCCGCTGCACTAGCCAAACCAGCGATAATAAAGGAAAGCAACACGGCCGGTCCGGCATGCGTGGCTGCCGCCACCCCCGTCAACACGAAGATGCCTACACCGATAATGCCGCCAAGCCCGATGGCGGTCAGCGTTCCCAGACCCAGCACGCGCTTGAGACCGGTTTCCTTCAATCCATCCGCTTGCAGCTGTTCGATGGATTTTTTGCGCAACCACGGATTCATGTTTCTGACCCCCTTGATTTGACAAAATAAAAACGCAATATTGCGGTGTATGCTGCATAAATATGATGTCACAATTTGATCAAATATCTAGAAACAATATACCATAATTGACTTAAAAAAAGAAATACATTTCTCGGTTACATAATTTGTATATTTATCCTTCTTTCATTTATCCAATTCCATTCTCCTCTGGCGAATGACCATACAGGCTGCCATGTATTCCGACGTTTCGATCATCCCCCAGTGGTGCAACTCGGCCAGCTCGTCCTCCATCAAATCCAGATCTCCCAACTCGTCCCCTGTATAGATAATGGCTCCGAACCGTTTGAGCAATGCACGCACATCGGACATTGTCCGGATGGATGCCTCCATCCAAACTCCTCCTTTCACGGCATACTCCACCGATATATGGTACAATAAAAAAGATGGAAACACGAACTCAAAGGGTGTGAATCCATTGCGACACTCAAATTTTATAAATATAAAAAAATTGGAGGGTGAACTCCTCCTTTCTCAAAAACGCTATGATTTTGGATGCACGATTACGACCAAGGAACTGATCTTTCAAAAACCGCATACCTCGTACCACGTACTATTGGAAAACATCCTCGGGATGGTGCCGTTTCGCTTGACCGCTTACCGCCAAACAAAAGAAAAGGCCGGCGACACGATCGTCAACGCCGATTTTTCCACGCAATACTACAAAATCACAGTGAAGCAATTGCGGGTAATCAACCGAAACGGCAAATATGACCGAGGTGCCACCGACCTCATTGTACCTCTGGATGAACGCTTTATACGATTTGTCGAACGTTATGCCGGCTTTACAACACTACCGGTTCAGAGCTGAACGTCCGCTTTCCTGCGGACGTATTTATTTCCGGGGCCGAATCGCTGGATATGCACGGATCACGCCGAGCGTGACAATGGAAGCCACTACCGCCTTGGCGACATCCCCCGCGATAAACGGCAGCGCCCCTTGTAATACAGCCACTTTCCATCCCAAACCGGCCACATACGCCAACCATGTCACTCCTGCCGCATATACCAGCAATACGCCGCCCAGCAGGTGAATCAAGGTGAGATTCCATACCCGCAACTTCGGCGCACGTTCCGTCAACCAACCGATCACCCATACGGCCAAGGGCCAGCTGAGCACATATCCGCCGGTCGGACCAAGCAGTGCCCCCAATCCGCCAGCACCGCCGGACAAAATCGGAGCACCGAACGCCACCAGCAGGATGAACACGATCATGCTGATCGCGCCGATTCGTGCTCCCAGGATGGAACCAGTCAACATCACCACCAACGTCTGCAAGGTGATCGGAACGGGTTCCAAGGGAATGCGGATTTGCCCGCCGATGGCCAGCAGGGCAGCAAACATCGCCGCCAACACCATATTACGAACGGTCAACACACGTTTGGACACGTTGAACACCTCGTCATCCCAAGATCATTTGCCACGATTTTAAGCATAAAAAAAGCCGTTGACTAATGTCAACTGACTATATTTGCAAGGTTGACAGTTTTCTCCGTCCCCCATCAATGGTAGCGTATATAAGTGATCTCCCTTTTCAATTCTCCCAGCCCTTCCATCGCATGCAAGACGATGACCGGCACGATATCGTCTTTGGACGCATCAGACAAGGAAAGATTCACCAATTTGATATCATGGTAAACAAATGAAAAATCCACCCGACGATCAACTTCCCGTGTGTTGATCCGCTCGTCCACTTCCTGCAGTTGGGCACTCAACCGATTCAGCCTGTCAACGATTTTGATCTTCATCTCTCGGCTCAATTTGTAGTTGGAGTAGCGCTCCATGATCAGCTTGTAGGTGTCCGAAATATCATTGATCACTTTGCTGCCGCCCAATCGTTGGTAATCTTCAATGTAGTTTTTGGTTTGGGCCTGTTCGTAATAGATCATCAACAAGACCGTCACCACAGCGATGATCAGATAAGTCAGCACAGAGCGAAACCATCGTCTCCACCAATTGTTCATAAGGCTTCCTCCCCTGCCTGTACCATCTGCTTCATGTATATAGACAGGGGAGGATGGATATGATCAACCCGTTTGCACAATTTTCCGGACGTCGTTAGGCAAGACGAAACAACTATGGAAAATATCCCTGTTAACATACTTCGTGTCCTCATCACGCAGCCGGTCGGGTTGGGTTTGCAACGGATCGGCCTGTTTCGACGCCAACGTGAAGCTCCAGATTCCGCCCGGATACGTCGGTACTGTTGCCAAATACGTGCGGACCACCGGATACATCGATTGCATTGTATCTCGGACGCGTTTCAAAATATGGGGATAGAAGACCGGTGATTCGCTCTGACATACCATCAATCCGTCCGGTTTCAATGCGGCGTAAACGTCGCGGTAAAACGGCTCTTCGAACAATACCGCCGCCGGCCCAACCGGATCGGATGAATCGACGATGATGACATCATATTCATCCTTGTGTGCACGAATGAAGGCGGCTCCATCGTCATAGACAAAACGGATGCGCGGGTCCGGTTCTCCTTCCCCAGCGACGGTGGGCAAGTATTTCCTGCTGACTTCCACCACTTTGGGATCGATTTCCACCATATCCACCCGTTCCACCGTCGGATATTTGACCACTTCCCTGGCTGCCCCGCAGTCCCCGCCACCGATGATGCACACCGTCTTGGGCTCGGGATGGGTCGCCAACGGCACGTGTGTGATCATTTCATTATAGATATAGGCGTCCCGCTCCGTTGTCTGAATGATGCCGTCCAACACCAACGCACGTCCGAATCCCACAGTTTCGATCACCGACACTTCCTGGAATTCGGATTGCTCCTTGTGCAGGACTTGTTTCACCTTCCAAATCGAGCTGAAACCGTCTTTTTCTTCGGAGTCGGCCAGCCACATTTCTCCGTTCCAATCCACATAACCTTTCAATCCTGTCTGTTTCATCGCTTCCTCCTCATCTCAACAAAAATGGGGATTTGCCCCTGCACGTCAGCCCTGTCCTTTCATATTATATACCACAATCCACCGGAAAGTGGACGAACAGGAGCTGGAATGCATGCAACGCAAAATCAGACTGCATCGTACGGAACCAATCGTCTCTTCGGCTGCGCACCCGGCCAATCATTTTGTAAAGGTGGTCAAACGGGTGCGCAAAGGCATCGTATCGATCATCACCGAAGAGAAACCGCGCAATCTGGAAGAGCATATCCTGAGCATGCTGATTCCGGGCTGGTCCTCCGCCTCAAGCGATCCACCTCCCCGTCATTTCGGAACAGGGTTTGTCATTCACCCCGACGGCTATTTGGTCACCAATGAACACGTCATCCGAGACGCAGACAAAATCGCGGTCAAGTTGGACGGATATACGCGCTCTCTACCAGCTCGGAGAGTATGGTCCGATAAAGAACGCGATCTGGCGGTGATCAAGGTACAACCACCCTATCCGTTGAAACCGCTCCGCTTGGGGAGTGCAGAAACAGTGGAAGTAGGGGAATGGGTGATTGCGGTCGGTAACCCGCTGGGGCTGGAACATACCGTCACCGTGGGCGTCATCAGCGGAAAAAACCGGCCACTGCAGGTAGCCAATCGCTATTACGGGAACGTCATTCAAACGGATGCGGCCATCAATCCGGGAAACAGCGGCGGTCCGCTCATCAACATCCTGGGTGAAGTCATCGGCATCAACACCTTGATCATTTATCCGTCGCAGAGCATCGGTTTTGCGATTCCAGTCGATGAAATCAAACCGTGGATCCGAAAATATATGAGTTAATGTCGTCTATACGCACATAAGAAATGTTTTGTTATCTGTTCTACAGAAAGCCATTGACAGTTGCTGTCAATGGCTTTCCTCGTCTGCTTCAGAATCGGTTTTGGAGTCTGGCTTGGGAGCGATGCCGTTGATCAACATATCCACGATCCAGCCGATTTCCTCATCTTCTCCCCCTTGGGCCAACAATTCGGGAATCACGTTACGGGCAAGCAGGTATGCCCCAATCTGTGACATGATCCCCCGCAAAATAACATGGTTGGGGAGGTCGGCGCGCAGCTTGCCCTTGCTTTTCAGCTCCTCGATCTTTTCTGACGCCATACGGAACACGTTTCTGGCGACATGGATTTTCAGTGCTTCGCGAATCTCCGGATGGAATAAACTCTCCACCAAAATGATGCGTAATGTTTTCCAGTTTTTCTCCAGGAGTTCCTTCCGGTCGATGACCACCTCGCGCAAAAGTTCTTCCAACGGCTTGTCCTGATTGAGGATGTTGAGCACGGGAGTGGCGATATAAGGATAGGCCACCCGGGCAATCGCCGGAATGACCAATCGCAAAAGCAATCCTTTCTTGGTACGGTAATGCTTGAAAATGGTGGCTTCAGCCACACCGGCCCGCTCAGCGATTTCGCTTGTCGAGGCACCGCTGAAGCCTTTTTCCGCGAACACATGAATGGCCGCTTCCAAAATCTTTTTCTGTTTTTGCGTTTCTTTGTCCGCTTTCAGATCCAAATCGTATTGCTCCGCAATATCATGAACCCATTCATCCCAACTTTTCTTGGACATTTTCTCCTCCTTGGTTGATCACATGCACAAAGATTTCTTCCAGCGTCGGCCGCGCCGTGCCCAATTCGTCGGCGTACCGCTCTTTCAATTCATCCACTTTTCCCTTCGCCACGATCTGCCCTTGATTCATGAGCGCGACTTGCTCGCATCGCTCCGCCTCATCCATATAGTGTGTGGTCACCAAAACGGTCATCCCTTGTTCGGTGAATTCATACAGCTGTTCCCAGAACAGACGCCGGGTCAGGGGATCGACGCCACTGGTCGGTTCGTCAAGAAACAAAAGCTGTGGCATATGAACGATCGCGGATGCGAAAGCGACCCGCTGCCGGATTCCGCCTCCGAGCGCCGACACTTGCTTCTTGGCCGCATCTTGAAGCGAAAACTGCTCGATTAGTTCCTCCACCCGCTGTTTGATCTGCTCCACACCATACAACCGCGCATAGAATCGGATATTTTCCTCGACGGTCAAATCGGGATACAGGGAAAATTTTTGCGACATGTACCCAATCCGCTCTTTAATCTGTGCCCGTTCTTTGACAATGTCACGCCCCAAAACCAGCCCACTGCCGCTCGTCGGGGGCAAAATTCCGCACATGATCCGGATGAGAGTCGTTTTGCCGGCTCCGTTGGCGCCGAGCAGTCCAAAGACACTCCCTTTTGACACTGTTAATGATACCTGATTCACCGCGCGAAAGGTACCAAATTGTTTGGTGATCCGGTGGAGTTCGATCATCTCTGACTCCCCCTTTCCCGCATCCAATTGATGAACACATCTTCAAATGTGGGCTGGATGCGCTCCAATTCGCGTTCAAGTCCTTTTTCTCGAATCCAGTCGCGCAAGGCATGAACCGCTTCTTCCTGGCTGACCAGGAAAACCCAATCCACCCCTCGCGGAAACGCATCGGCGACATGGGAGATGTTTTTCAACTTCTGCAATTCCCTCAGGGACATGTGGCGTAAATCGGGGATGCGGTACACCGCGTAAGGAAACTCGGCGATCAGCGCCTGCGGGGACGCTTTTTTCATGAGCTCTCCCCGGTACAGGAGCAGCACCTCGTCACAGTGGGGCACTTCATCCAGATATTGCGTTGAGACGATGACGGTGGCCCCTTCGGCTTTCACTTCCCGAATCAGCTTCCAAATCTCGCGCCGTGAAACCGGATCCACCCCATGTGTCGGCTCATCCAGTATCATACAGGAAGGGCGATGGAGAAATGCGGCGCTGATGGCCAGCTTCCGTTTCATCCCGCCGGAAAGGTTTCCCGCCAAACGATCCTTGAACGGGGAGAGTTTGGTCCATTTCAAGAGCTGTTTGCTCCGCCGTGTCGCCTCTTCCCTGGACAAGCCGTATAACCGGCCGTAAAACAGCAGATTCTCCTCAATGCTCATATCCTCATACAAACCAAAGTGCTCCGCTACAAATCCCGATGAGAACGACTCGCTGTATTTGATGCTGCCTTTCTTCGGCTTCAGAAGCCCCACGAGCAACTTCAACAGTGTGGATTTCCCGGCACCATCGGGACCGACGATCCCCACGATTTCGCCTTCCCCGATTTGAAACGAAAGATTTTTCAGCACTTCTTCTTTGCCATATCGAAATGAAACATCCTGAAATGAGATCATCCGGCTTCTCCCCTCAAGTCAAGCTTCGCCTGAAGCGAACTGTCGCCACCAACAGGAACAACACAGCGAAGAAAGCCAGCATTGCCAATGCCACCGGGTGATCCCATGCGCTCATGCCCTTGAGGAACACGTCACGGCTGATCGGCAAGAAATAAGTGAGCGGCATGAGATAGGACAACCAGCGGATCCACTCGGGCATCGCTTCCAATGGGAAAACAAAGCCGGACAGGATGAACTGCGGCAATAACGTCATCATGGCGAGCTGCATCGCTTGTTGCTGGTTTTGCGACACTGTCGAGATGAACAGACCAATGCCGAGCGACGCGAACAAGAAAATGAGCGCCATCAAGAGGTAAGAAACCAGATCTCCCGTGAACGGAACATCAAACACCCCGATACCGACCGCGAGCACCAAAAGGAAATCGAAGGTTGCGATGATCATATAGGGAAGCAGTTTCCCCAAGATCAATTCGACCGAACGGAGCGGCGAGACGATCAACTGCTCCAAGGTGCCCCTTTCCTTCTCTCGCACCACGCCGAGCGCCGTCATGAAGGTGGTGATGAAAATCAGCACCAATCCCATCAAGCCAGGGATCATATAGTACACGCTCTTCAAATCCTTGTTGTACAGCACTTCCACCTTAGCAGCCATATATTCGGGGTCTGGGAACTGATCTTTCAATTCATTTTTCTGCTTCTCCAATCGCTCATCCATCGCCGCCCGGATCTGGGACTGGATCTTGTTTTGCAAGTCCTTCGCCACATTCGGCGGCAGCTTGGCCAGCGGCGAGTCAGCGGGAAGCTCCAATTTCACCTCCGGCACTTCATGGCCCGTGAAACGCTCTTCGATGTTTTGCCGGAGCTCTTTCATGTTGGCTTTTTGAATGTTACCCAAAACCTCACTCACTTCGCGCACTGCCGATTGGGCCGTGAACAGGCGGCTTCCGTCTACCAAGATATTCAGCTGTTGTTCTTTGCTTTTCGCGATGGAATCGTAATCTTTGGGAAACAAGATGGCGACATCGGCTTTGCCGTATTTCAATGCATTACGCGCTTCTTGTTCCGTACCCCGATCCACCACGCTCATCTCCTCATGCGCTTCCACTTCATGGATCACTTGGCGGCTGTCTTCGCTGTTCGCTTGGTCAACGACAAAAACTCGGAAATGATTCACATCAAAATTGACCGCGTACCCGAACGCCACCAGCCAGATGACAGGAAGCATGATCATCATCGCCAGGGTGCGCCTGTCGCGTTTCAGCTGGATAAACTCCTTGACAATCAACGCACCAATTCGTTTCCACACGATGAAGCCCTCCCCATTCATATTAAGTAATTACTCACTCACAGTGTATGTTAGGTTCTCATGGGGAGTCAACAAAAAAGTGAGTTATTACTCACTTTATTATAAAAGGTTGCTCTTGAAAATGATCCAGAGGAAGCAAGAAGCCCACGACAACCAACAGAAGTGCCTCTGTTAGCTGTGTAGAGGAAGTCATTGGCGTAGAAAAACAAAATAGGAACCCCCTCAAATGGAGAGGGGGTTGGCTGTGTCCTTGGATGGCAGGCACACCGGCAATCCCACTTGCTCAGTTTCTCCGGCTCGCAGATCCTGTCAGCAGCTCACTCGGTGGGCAATTGATCACGTCCTCACGATCGGGTCCGCAATCCTCGACAAAGGTAATGGTTGCAATTCATCCACTACCTCGATAGGATAGGTCGGCCCCGCATCGCGATACTGACGCATCAGTTCCAAATGATCGTCACCGAATGAAGTGAAGGAACTCTTTCGGGATCAGTGCAACAAACGTAAGAAGAAGTTGACTTTTTTAGAGAAACGTTTTGATGAGTTACAAAAGGAAATGACGGATCCCATTGCTCGTTCCCCCCATTTTGATCACTTTTTGATACTGACGAGAGCAATGGAACGGGAAAAAGGATATATTACCTGGTTGGAAATGGCCCTAAAATGGCTGGAGGAAGGTTCTGAAGCATAAACAGTCATATACATCCCCAGCTAATCCCTCTTGATTTCCATTCCTGCAATCGGGTCCTTTTTCCGCCATCCCACTATCGAATACCACCAAAAATTCCAAATAGTGGTTGGTAATTTCTTCTGTCCCTTTCCCCGGAAATACGCCTGTTGTACTATGGGGATTAGCATAGAGCAAGGGATAGGAGGAGAAAACGGATTGCAGTCCCTACAAATAGATAAAATTGGTGATGTAATAAGAAAAATACGAAAGAAGCGCGGACTTCGATTGGAAGATCTGGCCGACGACCATATTTCCCCCGCTACGATCAGCAACATTGAGCGCGGTATTCCGCACGTTCATCCCGACAAAATCCGTTACCTGCTTTCCAAGCTGGACTTGGACTTGGATGCAGTACCCAAACTGATACAGGAAGAGCGTCAAGAACTGGAACGTCTGCGGTTCCGTCTCACCTCCATCGAAACATTGCACGATCTCGGATATGCCGATGAAGCATTGAGACGAATCGACGAATTGTCATTCGACGATACCCATGATTTGGCCGCGGTCGTATATTACCTCAAGGGAAAGTGCTATATAACCAAAGGTCACTTACGCAGGGCCGAACGGTTACTGTTCAATGCGATTCGGCTGACCGGGCAACAACCCGAGCAACGAAAAACCAACTTGGAAGCAGCCGCTTTTTGTGAGCTGGGGGCTGTCTATTTCGCCCAGCAACGTTATGAGCAGGCCTTGCAATATATTGAGAATGGATTGTCTGCCTTCCATCCGGATGGCGAACGAAGACAGCTCCGCTACCTGCTGTTGGTCAATAAAGCAGCATGCCTGGATCGGCTGGGCCGGACCGGTGAAGCGTTTCAAACCGTGGAAACCCTGTGGCAACACCTTCCCCAGATCCATCACATTCACACCGTTTTGAAAACTTACGAATTGCGGACGGAATTGCTCCTTCGACAACGCCTGTCAGAAGATGCGGTTTCGTGCGCTCTTGAGGGATTGGAAATTGCACGTTTGAACCATAAGTATGATCGCGCGTTTCATTTATGGACTTTGCTTGGAAACGTATATTTCCAAAACCGAGACTGGGAAAATGCTGAACTTTGCTTTTGCCTGGCCCTCCGGTTAAAAAACCGTCTCCGTGATCAACAGGTCATCCTGGAAGTCTATACCCGGTTGGGACTGTTGTACATGACACAGGAAAAATGGGATCAAGCAAGGGAGGAACTTGAACAGGCGTTGAAATTGGGACGTCAACATCCCTATGATCCGGTGTATGTTGACGCCCTGATGGCCATGGGGAATTATTACCGTCAAAGGGGTGAAATGAAAGAGGCGGTTGATCATTACCAGGAAGCTGTAAAATGGGCGCGAAAAAACGGCGATCGAAAACGGGAACGGGACGCACTGTTCCATCAGGCGCATTGCATGAGAGAAGGGGATCCCGATAGGTTCCGTTCTTGCTTGGAGGAGCTGTATCGAGCGGAAAAAGCATTGCGGGAAAGCGACACACCCTATCGGTCATAATTAACACCCCGGAAGCGCAAAGACTCCGGGGTTTCTTGCAACAATCTAGGTGAATTGCGAAAACTCAAAGGTCGCTCGACGGATGGAGGCTACCCTTCCCTCGAGTCTATGTATCTAGTCTCACTCTGTTGCTTTCTTCTCCTCGACCGCTTCTTCCAATTGCCGTTTTTGATACTCGACAACTGATTTTCTGAGCATTTTGCCCAACTCACCAGGTAATATGAACTGGAAAGCATTGAACGCGCCATCGATCGTGGCGATAAATAATTCTTTGTTTGGAAGGTCTGCCAGCGTTTCCGCCTCATTGACTACATCGAACATCGTTTGACGGAATTTTTCAAGCAGTCCCCGCATCCTTTCCAGCTCGCCGTGGTTGACACGATCATATGTACAAAAAGCGAGAAAATCGGATAAGTTCATCCCGTATTTTTCGGCGAGCTCTTCCGATTTGGTCTTCAGATCCCCATCAATCGCCTGTTGCAGCGATGGTTGAGTCATCCGGTTCCATCCTCCTTGCAATCATCATACATGTATGTACAAAATTATAACATAGAATGGTTCGGATTCTGTCCCAGTAAAAAAACCCGTCCATACCGGACGGGGAAGTTATTGACAATATCTGCGGGCTCCGATTTCCCGTCTCCGCTCAATGAAAACGGCCACCCTTCAGACTACACAAACTACTGCGTAACACGTTCCTTTTCCCGCATGCCTTCGATCAGCACTTGAACCACTTCCGGACGTGAAAACTCGGGCGGCGGCATGATTCCCTCTTTCAGCATTTGCCGTACTTTGGTCCCTGACAGGATGACATGATGCTCCTTGTCGTGAGGGCATGTTTTGTAGGAGGCCATTCCCCCGCACCGTTTACAGTAGAAACTATGTTCAAAGAACAACGGGGTAATTCCCAGCTCCTCGGGACGGAACTCGAGGAAAATCTTTTGTGCGTCATAGGTGCCGTAATAGTCACCTACACCCGCATGATCGCGCCCCACGATGAAATGAGTGCAACCGAAGTTTTTACGAGCGATAGCGTGGAAAATAGCCTCACGCGGTCCGGCATAGCGCATGGCTGCCGGAAATGCCGCAAAATACACCCGATCTTTGGGATAATACTCTTTTAGAATCACTTCGTAACTGCGAATGCGTACATCTGCTGGAATATCGTCCGACTTGGTCTCACCGACCAATGGATTGAGGAACAAGCCATCTACCGTCTCCAGCGCTGCCTTCTGGATGTATTCATGCGCCCGGTGCACGGGATTCCTCGTTTGAAACCCGACCACCCGCTGCCAGCCGCGCTCCTGGAAAGCGGCACGGACAGTACGGGGATCATGGAAATATTGAGCGAATGGACCGTGATCTGGGCGGCGGAGCAACCGAATCGGGCCGCCCGCATACACCGCCGGTGAACGGTAAAGTCGGGCCACACCCGGATGTTGCTCATCTTCGGTACGGAACACCTCGCGTGCCTCTTTTTTCTGGTCGACACCATAGACGGACTCCACTTCCATCACGGCATACACGACGCCCTGATGGACAAGCGCCACCGTGTCACCCGGTTTGACCGTTTTTTGCACCTCATCCGGTAACGGAAGCGTAATCGGCAGACTCCACACCGTACCGTCCGTCAACCGCATTGTATCCCGTACGGAAAGGTAATCCTCTTCGTTTAAGAAACCGGTCAGCGGAGAGAAAATGCCGGTTGCGATACACTCCAAATCGGACAGGGTCACCCCGGTCACTTCGATTCTCGGCAACTTCTCCGCTCGCTGAATCCATTCTTCTTTTTCTTCTCCGACGACAACGCGATCAATCAACACGCCGCCGTGCGGTGCGATGGTTTCTCCCATTTTTCCACTCCTCTCACACCAACTTGACACCTGTCAAAAACAACACTACAATCAACCCGATCCGTAACGCGAAATCGGGCAATTTCAGCGTAAACCGACCACCGATGAGTATGCCTGGGATGGATCCGATCAATAGATACATCACAAACGGCCAGTCCACATGACCGAAAGATGCGTGTACAACGCCTGTGGTCAGTGTCAAAAAGAAGGCATGAACCACGTCGGTTCCCACCATCACCGGAGAGGGAAGCGCAGTCGTGGCCAGCAAAAAGGCCATAAACATTGACCCACTTCCCACGGATGTGAGGCCGACCAGAAAACCGCCCACCAAGCCCAATACGCCCAGCGGCATCTGCCACAATGAGCGGAACGTTCGGTTCTGGCGACGCTTTTGTATCAATCGCCAGCCCATCAACAGTGCCACCAGGATAAACGTGATGCCCAACAAATGACCCAATACATCCTCCACGGACAGAGAGAAGTGATCCAGTACACGGATGGCGAGAACCCCTATGATTCCACCTGGGACACTGCCTTTCATCAACTGAAACACTATCTGCTTGTTCCACGTACGTTGTCGGATGTGCTGCAATGTTCCGACTGCCTTGGTTACGGCGGAATAAACCAAATCGGTTCCTACCGCCATCGTGGGAGAAAAGCCGTACAACAAAATGAGGAGCGGGGTCATGAGCAACCCCCCGCCCATCCCTGTCAGCCCCACCAACGTGCCCACCAAAAAACCCGTGAAGATAATACCGATCTCCAACATTTTACTTATGCAATCCGCACTCCGTTTTCATAAATCCCGCCCAGCGACCAGCTCGCGGATCTTCTCCCGGTTTGACCGGCCGGGTGCACGGTTCGCAGCCGATGCTGGGGTATTGGCGATCATGAAGCGGATTGTATGGCACCTCGTTTTCTTTGATGTATGACCACACTTGCTCGGAAGACCAAAATACCAACGGATTAATCTTGACCAATTGGAACTTGGCGTCCCATTCCACCACTTCGGCATTGGCACGGGTGGGTGACTGCTCCCGTCGGATACCGGTAATCCACGCACGGTAGGAGTTCAACTGCTTTTCAAGCGGTGCCACTTTCCGAAGGTAACAACACTGGTTGGGATCGCGTGCCCACAACTGATCCCCCCATTCCCGCGCCTGTTGTTCCAGCGTTAGATCTGTGGCAACACGGATGAAATCCTTTTGATACTTCTCCGCCAGACGATCCCGGGTTTCGTAAGTTTCCCGGAACAAGAGACTGGTGTCCAAGTAGAAAATATCCACATCGGGGTTTACTTTGACCAACATGTCCACGAGCGCCACGTCTTCATAACCGAAGCTGCACGCCAACGTCAAATCCGACGGGCCGAACTGCTGAACGGCCCATGCCAGAATGTCTGAAGGATGAGAATTCCGTAATTCCTCCGCCGCCGCTTTGCACGCTTCCGGTGACCACACTTTTTCTTCCGTCTGTACTGTTTGATTGCCCATTGATGTTCCCTCCTGCACAATGCATATTCAATCGGGGCGCAATTGGTCACACATCAGACGAATTTTCCGGTTCAATTCCGCTGACCACATAGCCGCTTCCCGATTTTACCCGGCGCTTTTCCTCCAACGCCCATTCCGCAACTTTTGGCGGAACGAGAAAATTCCGTTCCCATTCCTTTTCGGCAGCACTAAAGGCCGTTTCGTCGTCTTCTGCCAACACGACGATCGTATGAGTTTCCCCATCTTCCGTCACAACCGACAACCGGTATAGAAACAGGGAGGGATCCAAACTGTCATTCCGCTGCTTTGTCTTACGCACACTCATTTCGTTCCCGCCTTCGCCAGCGCTTCGTCCAGTCGCTCCTGGAAGGCGGCCACCCCTACGCGATCCACAAAATCGGCAAACGATTCACCGGGTTGCCGTTCATTTTTGTAAAACAGTACCAACGATTCCAACACGCGCGGAACATCATTTGCTTCCACCCGACCCTTGAGCTGGGTGTTGAAGCGGCCTTTCCCGTTCAGATGTCCGCCAACCGACACGGTGTATGCCTCTACCATACCTGCTGGCGTTTTCAATTTGCCGCCCAACAGCCCGATGTCGGCAATTTGTTGCTGTCCGCAGGAATTGGGGCAACCATTCACATGCAAACGGATCGGCACATCCAGGTCGATACGGGAGTCCAGATATTGCACGGTCCGGTACATCAACTGTTTGGTTTCGGTCAGCGCCAAGTTGCAGAATTCTTTACCGGTGCAGGAAATGGCATGTCCTACAAATGTTTTCGGGTAGGGTGTCAGCCGTTCCAACAATGGTTCTTTCAACAGATCGTCCACCCGCTCCCGCGGTACGTCGGGAATGATGACGTTTTGGGTGTTCACCGTGCGCACGGAGCCAGAGCCGTATTGATCGGCAAGATCGGCCAGTTGGAAAAACTCTTCCGCGGACGTCCGGCCAACAGGAATATTGAGCCCCACGTAGCACAGCCCTTCTTGTTTTTGCGGATGTACACCCGTGAAGTACCCACCGTTCCACTCCTTCAGCTGATCTTCCCCGCGCGACGGATAGGGACCGATCAGTTCAGTCAATACCTCCAAAAACTTCTCCGGTCCCCAATCGGCGACCAAGAATTTCAGACGAGCACGGTGCCGCTTTTCACGATAACCGTAATCCCGGAACACTTTGGTGATACCGACTGCCACATCCACCACCTGTTCCGGGCGAACAAAGATATCCAACTGCTGAGCCAGATGCGGTCGGTTGGACAATCCGCCGCCCACCCACACGTGGAATCCGACTACCCTTTCTCCGTCAATCTCCTTGATCGCGGGAGTAAAGGCGACATCGTTGATTTGTGCGTGCCCCGCATTGTGAATGTTGGCGGAGACAGAGATTTTGTATTTACGGGGCAAATTGGAAAATTCTTTGTTCAGCAAGAACGTCTTTTCCAGTTCGGCTACGATCGGACGCGTATCGATCAACTCATACGGATCGATTCCTGCCAACGGATTGCCGACAATATTGCGCGGACAGTCGCCGCATGCCTCGTACGAGTACAAACCCACTTCCTTCAACCGCCGGAAAATGTCCGGGATATTCTCGATTCGAAGCCAGTGATACTGCACCGCCTGCCGTGTGGTCACGTCGATGAGACCCCGGCCGTAATCGCGAGCCACTTCGGCCAACACACGCACCTGCCGGGAATTCAATATCCCCGTCGGAATCCGCACCCGCATCATGAAATAACCGTCAGATTTGGGCCGTTGCAAGTACAATCCCGCCCATTTGAAACGGGCGAATTCCTCCTCCGGGATCGACTCAAACCCGGTTTGGGCGTATTTCTCGATATCGGGAATAACATCCAGACCGTCTTTCTCCAATTTCAACTTCTCCACTTCGTTCAGACGGTCAACATCTTTCGCCCATTTCCACTGTTGCTGTCGCGCCATGATCGCTCCCCCTTTGATGTAAAAAACCCCTTTTCCCGGCGGGAGAAAAGGGGCGGTTTGTCTCGATAACGCCTTTTTCTCCCCATCTTCGAGAACGCGCGGTTCTCTCCGGAATTGGCACCGGGTTCCGCCCATGAGGGTCGAAACTGGTTGCCGAGGCTTCATAGGGCCGAGTCCCTCCACCTCTCTGGATGGGTAAGCAGGAATATTATTAAAACCGAGTTAACCACTCAGATTAGTAAACTAAGGCGATTTGTTGTCATGATACTCCGATTCGCCGTTATTGTCAACCCGTTTTCAAAAATATTTTTTTAGTGGCAAACAGACTACCTGTGAGAAAACTCCGAGCGTACGGAAGGTGGGCACTGCATTTTATCGCTTTTTGATACAATAGGAGAGGATCTACTACAATGACGTCAAGGCAGTACACACGATATGGATCAAGACACGACCTCAAAAGGAGGAGATGAAAATTGGAACTCTTGGTCTATCTGGCGGGACAAATTCATGACGACTGGCGCGAACAACTGCGAAAAAAAGCGGAAGAGCGCGGCTTGCCGATTATCTTTAAAGGGCCGCAGGAAGATCACGACCGCTCGGACGCGATCGGCGAACTCATCAAAGGGAAACAGCCCAACGCAGTGTATCGGGATCATGCCGCATCCGAACTGAACAACCTGCGGACGCGGATCTGGATGCAAAAAGCGGATGTGGTCATCGCGCTGTTTGGTGAGAAATACCGGCAATGGAACACAGCGATGGACGCTGCCATGGCCATCCAGATGGGAAAACCGCTCATTTTGGTTCGCCCCGAAAGCTTGCATCATCCGTTGAAAGAACTGTCCCAACGGGCGCAAGTGACCGTGGAAACGGTGGACCAAGCACTGGACGCACTGGCTTACGTTTTAGAGTGAACTGCAAAAAAAAATCCGTTTCCCCTGGCAGTACCGGAAAACGGACTCCGCATCATCAAAGTCGGCCCACCTGATCGGGCCGCCTTTTTTTGCCTATTCACCGGCCAAAGTGGCGGGCCGATCGTCAAACACCACATAATCGATATTGATGTTGAGAAACATGTGATCCTTACCGGTTTGCCTGTCGCGGACCACGATAAAATCCCGGCCGACGCCACGCAGAGTGCCAGTGAATTGCTTCGCATTCCATTGGGTATTGTTTTCAAAAGTTAGATATACCGTCACCGTTTTCCCGATGTTTCGGCTGAGCAGGTCTTCCGAATACACACGTTGTCTTTGCTGTGATACCGATGCGTCATCCCATCCTTGAACCGACAGGGAACCGTTTCCGTATGGATTGTAATAAGGCCAATACACCGCTTTTCCTCCTTCCTCAGTATACATCCGGACACGACGCGGGTTGGGGGATGTAAAAGCAATGGCTTTTGTACCGACCGCTATGGGTCTGGTTGAACCATTGCGGGGGACATGGACCGACCGGTTTGAAAAACCACAGCGCATAGGAAGCCGGATCGTATCGCTCGCCCCGGATAACCCTGCGGGCCAGACGAATGTCTCGATCTCTGGCCGCTTGATAAAAGTACGGCCGCTGCACGGCTTCAAAGCCTCCGGGCGATTGGAACACCATCGCCTTGATCGACCGGAGACCCTCAAAATCCAGACAATCGCCAATTACCCGGTTGACGCCGACATTGCCGACCAACATCATGGCCATCTTGCCGTCCCCTTCCGCCTCCGCCCGCATCAGACGCGCCAACAATTTCACTTCTTCACTATTGGCTCGAACCGGCATGCAATCACCTCGCGGTTATTCTATGTGAAAGCGAAGGTGAAAAGAACGATTCAAGTTGTTGACAAAGTCTGCGTGTTCCGATTTCCCGTCTCCGCTCCGTAGCGACGGCTTGAGTCGCTCAACGGGAAATACGGAGCTCCTCCAACAAAGGGTGACCGTTTACCCACGAGCCACCTTTGAGCTTGCCGAAAGAGGAGTGAGAGGGAAAATAGCTCACCCAACATCACGATGGTAGGCCACTTTTTTTCAGCAGTCTCACGCTTCGCCGTCATACATCCTTATTCCCCTGGTATGCCACCTTTCCGTTTACCACAGTCATAATCACCCGCGCCTGCAGGATTTCGTCCGGTTCCGTATCCGAAAGTGTACGGTCCAACACAGTGAAGTCAGCCCACTTCCCCGGTGTGATCGAACCCCGTTCCATTTCCTTTCCTTCGGCATAAGCGCTTCCTGCCGTCCACAAACGCAATGCTTCCTTGACGGTGAGTCTTTGTTCGGGACCATATCCCGGGTGGGGAAACTCCTCCGGATGCCGACGGGTGACTGCGGCATGGATTCCCAGTAACGGATTCAAGGGTTCGATCGGTGCATCGCTCCCACCGGCGCACACAACACCCGCGTCGAGCAATGATTTCCACGCATAAGCATACGGGAGACGTTCCGTTCCCAGACGGTCCTGCACCCAGGGAAAATCGCTGGCCACAAACCGCGGTTGGATGTCCGCGACGAATGATAATTCACTCATCCGTGCCAACAAATCAGGACGAAGCACCTGGACATGGATCAACCGGTCCCGATATCGCGTTTCCTTTGGCGAGGGATGACGCTCCCAAGTGTTGATCACTTGTTCGGCGGCCCGGTCTCCGATCGCATGGATGGCGACAGGAAAGCCGGCTTCGCGTGCCCTGCTCACCCATCCTGCCAATTCGTCATCCGAGTGAACCGGTTCGCCTGCAGTCTCCGGCGCATCCGCATAAGGCTCCGACAACCAGGCGGTTCGTGCCCCGATCGCACCATCTGCAAAGATCTTAACCGCGCCCACATCAGTCCATTCATCCCCCGTCCCTGCTTGAAGTCCCAGTTCCACCGCTTCATCCAAATGAGGATGATAAAGCAAATGATGCGTGCGGAACCACACCCCTGCTTCAACCAGACCGCGATATTCCCGCAACAGTTCACGCACACTGCCCATCACACGCAAATCTTCCGTATGGGCCGCAGTCAACCCGAGGGCCAGCGCCTCTTTCACCGCCTCACGGATATAGGAGCGCTTTTGTTCGGCCGTCGGTTCGGGTATGGCCGCGAAGAACGGGCGTGATGCGTTTTCGTAGATCATTCCGTTTATCTTGCCATCCGGATCCCGGCCGTACTTGCCTTCCTCGGGATCATCCGGTTCCAACCCCACGCCTGCGACCCGGAATGCGACCGTGTTGGCCACATGCGCATGGTGACAGATGCGGGTCAAAAAAACGGGATGACGTAAGGAAACAGCGTCCAGCTCCTCCCGGTGCGGGACTTCCCTTTCCGCCCATTGGTTCTCATCCCAATTGACCCCGACGATCCACTCCCCCTCGGGCGTGCGCGCGGCGATTTCACGCAACAGACAAAGCATCTCCCCTTTGCTCTTCGTTCCGTTCAGATCCAACCGATGGCGCAGCATCCCGTACGCCGCCAGATGCACATGGCTGTCCACCCAACCGGGATAGACCGTCGCACCCTGCCAATCGACGCGACGCACATCTGCTCTTCCCCAATGCAACAGGAAATCCTGACTGGTACCCACATCCACGATACGTCCATTCTCCACGTAGACAGCTTCCGCCGATTCCCGTCTCGCATCCATGGTGATCACACGACCATGTAAGAACAGTGTTTTTTCCACTTCGCCCTCTCCCTTGCACCATGATGAGTCCAATCGGATATATGCTCCTTGTCAATATCATGTTAAAATGAGGAGTAGCGGGTATATTCAGGAATGTTTCCTGTCTTAGTTCATCGCTTCCCGTACATAATCGGTTGTGATTTCCCGTATCATTGTAACATTTTGGTTTAATTGCATGACATGAGAAAGAAAAGGAGAGACAAAATGGACGAACGTCTATATGAACTGAAAAAGCGGTTGACGGAAATCAACGATCTGCATGCAGCGGCCGCCCTGCTGTCTTGGGATCAATCGACCTACATGCCCGAAGGTGGAGCCGAAGCGCGGGGACGGCAGATCGCCACATTGCACCAATTGGCGCATGAAAAATTGACCGACGACCGTTTGGGTCAGTTGTTAGATGATTTGAAATCGTATGAACAAAGCTTGCCTCCCGATTCCGACGACGCTGCTCTGATCCGTGTCGCTCGCAAAGAATATGAACGGGCCGTCAATGTCCCCGCTTCTTTCATCGCCAAATTCTCCAACCACACGGCCACCACGTACAATGTGTGGGTGAAGGCCAAAGCAGCTGACGACTTTTCCCTTGTCCGCCCGTATTTGGAACAAACGCTGGAGTACAGCCGGGAACTGGCCAGCTTTTTCCCCGGTTACGAGCACATCGCCGACCCGCTGATCGATTATGTCGACGAAAGGATGACGGCAAAGAAGCTACAAGCGTTGTTTGGGGAACTCCGCAAACGGCTCGTCCCGCTCGTACAGGCGATCACGGAGCAAGAGCCCGTCGACGACGCCTGCGTCCGACAGCACTTTCCGGAGCGGGACCAACTGGCGTTTGGCGAACTCGTGATTCGTCAGCTGGGTTTTGATTTCCGCCGGGGTCGCCAAGACAAATCGCCCCATCCATTCATGACCAAATTTTCATTGGGGGACGTGCGAATCACCACGCGCGTCAAAGAAAACGACCTGACCGAAGCCCTGTTTAGCACGATTCACGAGGCCGGACATGCGATGTATGAATTGGGCATCTCGGAAAAATACGAAGGAACGCCGTTGGCCAACGGAACCTCCTCCGGCGTTCACGAAAGCCAGTCCCGCCTGTGGGAAAACATCGTCGGGCGCAGTCGCCCCTTCTGGCGTCATTTTTATCCGCGTCTGCAGAAGGTGTTCCCTTCCCAGCTGGGTAACGTGGACGAAGAGACATTCTATCGCGCCATCAACAAAGTGGAACGTTCACTGATCCGGACAGATGCCGACGAGGTCACCTATAACCTGCATGTGATTCTGCGATTCGATCTGGAGCT
The DNA here is from genome assembly GCF_030433435.1 of Polycladomyces subterraneus. Lineage (NCBI taxonomy): Bacteria > Bacillati > Bacillota > Bacilli > Caryophanales > Thermoactinomycetaceae > Polycladomyces > Polycladomyces subterraneus. The sequence continues at coordinate 91,660 of NZ_JANRHH010000031.1, read as the reverse complement.
GGCCATGCTGGACGGTAGGTTAGCGGTCCGGGATTTGCCGGAAGCTTGGCGGGAACGATACCAGAGCGATTTGGGGATCGTGCCGACGACTGACAGCATGGGCATCATGCAGGATGTTCATTGGTATGCGGATACAATCGGCGGTGCATTCCAATGTTACACGCTGGGCAATATTTTAAGCGGACAGTTTTACGCAGCGGCCAAACGGGCGAACCCCCACATCGAAGAAGAGATCGCCCGAGGGGAATTCGGCACGCTGCATCAATGGTTGAAGGAAAACATTTACCAACACGGTAAGAAATATACGGCGGACGAACTGGTACAGCGGGTAACGGGTGAATCTCTCTCCATCGAGCCGTATATGGACTATTTAACGAAGAAGTACACAGAACTGTACAAGCTTTGAAAGGAGTGTCCGGGATGACCCAGCCCCTACCGCCCAAAACATGTTCGATCGATCGCTTGGTCACACGGGAGTCGGATATTGAGAAAGCTCTTCGTGGAGAAAAGTATGCGACCAGACGGAACGGCCGATACGCCGACCCCGGTGAAACCCTCGAATTGCGGGGACGGCGATTTTCCATCACCGCCGTATATCGTCAGAAATTGGGAGAGATGACGGACACTGACGCCCGCTCCGAGGGATTCCCGGATCTGGACGCCTACCGTGAGTATATCCTCTCGTTGCACCCGGACATGCGTTGGGTTCCCTCAATGGAGGTTTGGGTGCATGAGTGGAGTCCCGTCACCTGATGCAGAGCCGTCTCCCGTCCATTTGTTTCCCATTGTTCAATCGCGTGAAATGACCGGGAAACACCAACCGTCTCGAGCGACGTATGTCTCCGGGAAGATGGCCCTGGCTTCGGCCAACAACGCCGGTTCGTCCTCAACACCGTATCGCGGGCTGATATGGTTGAGGATCAGTGTGCGGACCCCCGCACGTACGGCCGTACGCGCAGCATCCACCGTGGTGGCATGACCGTGCGTTACTGCCAGGGCCGCTTCCTGGGTCCGATACGTAGCTTCATGTACCAGTACATCCGCCTGTGATGCCAGCCGAACCGCCGCTTCCGTCGGACGGGTGTCGCCCAAAATCGTCACGACCCTTCCCCGTTTGGGCGGTCCCAACACCTCTCGTGCCCGTATCATTCGGCCGTCGGGCAATTGCACATCCTGTCCCGCTTTCAGCCTACGATACAATGGACCTGGCGGAACACCCAACGCCTTCAGCAAATCCGTCCGCAACGAACCCGGTCGATCCTTTTCCTCGATGCGATAGCCGAAACAAGGGATACCATGATCCAACTCCGCACAGATTACCCGCACGTCATCATCCTCATAAACAACGCCAGGTGTCACCTCCCTCACTTCCCATTCATATCGTAAATGTGTCTGACTTACAGTCAGTACCGTGTCCACGAATCGGCGCAACCCTTCCGGCCCAAACAAGATGAGCGGTGTATTTGCTTCCTGAAATGAGCGACTGCCCAGCACACCCGGCAGGCCGAAAAGATGATCCCCGTGCAGATGGGTAATCCAGATGTGATCCACTTTCCCCAACTTCACCGGTGAATGAAGGATTTGATGTTGTGTCGCTTCCCCGCAGTCAAACAGCCATGTTCTTCCTTTTCGCTCCGTCCATTTCAACGCCGTCGCCGACACGTTGCGTTCCTTGGCCGGGACACCGGCTCCCGTACCCAGAAAAATCAATTCCATCCATCTTCCCCTTCCCCGCGAACAAAGAATTATATATAATTTAGATCAGGGCAACTTTATTGCCCATGACTAATATTATGGTGAAACGAGATTTGAACTATATTTTTTTCGACAAAAGTTGACCTAGTGCAAAAAAATCGCTTTGAACCATCTTTGTTAGTTAAGAGAAAGAGGTGATCGGACCATGGCCATGACAGCACCCCACACCACTCCCGACTCCGGAGGATGGCGCCGGGTACGACAACAGCCGTCATTACCTGAAGTATACCGTTCTTTGCCCATCCCGAAAAAGGGATCGTGGCTCCGAAAATTCCTTGCGTTTGCCGGTCCCGGTTATTTGGTGGCGGTCGGATATATGGACCCCGGAAACTGGGCTACCGATATCGCAGGGGGCTCATTGTTCAATTACACCCTGTTGGCCGTCATCCTGCTATCCAATGTGATGGCGATGATCCTGCAATCCTTGTCAGGAAAGCTGGGCATTGTGACCGGGCGCGATTTGGCCCAGGCATGTCGGGATCACTACAGCAAACCGGTAGCCATCGCGTTGTGGATCTTGTGCGAGTTGGCCATCGCCGCCTGTGATCTGGCGGAAGTGATTGGTTCGGCGATCGCGTTAAATCTGCTGTTCGGGATCCCGCTCCTCTACGGCGTGATGATCACCGTATTGGATGTGCTGTTAATCCTGCTTCTGCAAAGTAAAGGATTCCGTTATATCGAATCGATCGTCATCTCATTGTTGGTTGTCATCGGCATCTGCTTTGCAGTGGAACTGGTGATGGCCAGACCGGACTGGATGGGTGTGGCGAAAGGCTTCGTCCCGAATCCGCAAATCATCCAAAACCCAGAAATGCTGTACATCGCTATCGGCATTCTCGGAGCGACGGTGATGCCTCACAATTTGTATCTGCACTCGTCGATCGTGCAGACGCGTCAGTTTGACCAAACACCAAAAGGCAAGCGGGAAGCAATCAAGTACGTGACGGTCGACTCCACGGCGGCACTGTTTTTTGCACTTTTGATCAACGCATCAATTCTGATATTGTCCGCAGCGACATTCCACCGTTCCGGCAACGTGGAAGTGGCCGGGATCGAGCAGGCATATCACCTGCTTACACCGCTGTTGGGCACCTCCATCGCCAGTGTGCTGTTCGGGGTGGCACTGTTGGCTTCGGGGCAAAACTCTACACTGACCGGTACATTGGCCGGACAGATCGTCATGGAAGGATTTCTGAATATCCGTCTTGCCCCGTGGCTGCGCCGGCTGATCACGCGTCTGATCGCCATTGTACCAGCCGTCATCGTCACCGCGATGTACGGGGAAAACGGGACGATGCAGCTGTTGATTTTGAGTCAGGTGATCCTGTCCCTGCAACTTTCTTTCGCCGTATTTCCGCTGGTTCAGTTTACCAGTGACAAGAAGAAGATGGGTGAATTCGCCAACCCGACATGGTTGAAAGTCGTTGCGTGGACGATCGCATTTGTCATCGCAGGGTTGAACGCATATCTGCTGTATACAACACTGTTGGCGTAGTTTTTCAACACAAAACCGGAAGCGCAGGCTCGGGCAAAATTTTGAAGAGGAAATTGCTCGCGAACGGACTATGCATTCCAGTACTTCGCTCGATGGGCTTAGTCTTCGCTCTCCCAAGGAAACGTTGCCGCCTGATGTGAACGATCAGACGCCCCCCAGGAACCTATCTCGGGAAAACACTTCTCCTTCTTGACACTTCCCCGCAGTTCAGCTCGAATGATGGAGCTGAACTGCGGGATTTTTTATGATAAGCGACAGGTGGACAAGAAATACATGAATAATTCCAAAAAAAGTGATAAAATGAGATTATCCCCATCCCGGAGGTGCCTTCATGCTCAAAAGCAAAATGGCAAAAGTGCTCGTTTCCACCATGGTCTTGCTGACCTTGTTTGTTCCCTGGATGCTGATGGCCACCGGATGCAGCCACCAACCACAAGTGAAACCCAAGGATGAAGCCCCCGTGATCGTACCCGACAAGCCGAATGGGAAAAAAGTGTTGTTTGACAACACGCATGAAGAAACAGCCGGATCGGCTGACTGGGTCATCGACGGGGGTTTTTCTAACTTCGCCCAAGCATTGGCGGATGAAGGCTATGAAGTGAAGGAACTGCGCAAAAAAGAGCCGATCACTTATGATGACTTGCGCCCATACGACGTATTCGTAATCGGAGAAGCCAACAACCCCTACAAACAATCGGAGCAAAGCGCCCTGTGGCAATATGTTCAAAACGGCGGCAGCATCCTGTTCATCTCCGACCATTACAATGCCGACAGAAACAAAAACCGCTGGGATCCGTCCGAAGTGTTCAACGGTTACCGACGCGGTGCCTGGAACAGCCCGACAAAGGGAATGAGCCCTGAAGAAGCCACATCTCCCCCGATGCGGAATGTCATCAGTTCCGACTGGTTAGCCCAGCATTTCGGCGTCCGTTTCCGCTATAATGCGATCGGGGATGTGACGGCCAACCAGATCGCCCCGCCGAATCAAGCATTCGGGATCACGAAAGGCGTTCAAACTTTTGCGATGCACGCCGGATCGACCGTTGCTATTCTTGATCCGCAAAAAGCAAAGGGGATCGTATATTTGCCCCGCACCAATGCCAAATGGAGTCACGCCGTTGACCAAGGCGTCTACAATGGGGGTGGCATCCCCGAAGGCCCGATGGTGGCCATCGCCAAAGCCGGGAAAGGAAAGGCAGCTTTCATCGGCGATTCGTCTCCCGTGGAAGACGATACGCCCAAATATCGGAATGAAGAGACGGGTGCACCCAAAAAAACGCATGATGGTTTCCACGAACAGGACGATGCCGTCTTGTTGGTCAATCTGGTGAATTGGTTGGCCAAAAAGGAATCCTATACCCGTCTTTCGGAAGTACCGGGATTGAAATTGGATCAACCAACCCGTTTGTATGAATGGGAACAACCGGCCAAGAGTACCGAACCGGAGAAGGAGCCATGGGCGCCTCCCGACAACGGATACAAATGGTGGGATCCCTCCACCTTCAAACCGGGCTCCTACGGCGCAGGTTCGAGTAAACCCGCTCCGCCCTCCGGGGATATCCGGTACATATCAGAACATCCCAACCCGATTCCCGCCGGAAAAACGGTGACGATCCGTGTGATGGCTGACGGGATGCAGCCGGGCACAACACTCGACGGATACCGACTCGGCCTCTATTTGGAAGGCGGGAAACAAGTGGCCAAGTTCCGCAACGCAGACGGTTCCTGGCCGAGTACTTACGGTTACAGCGCCCCGTTCCAACTGAAGTCGGACAGCAAAGGACATGCCGAAATGGCCTTGACCGCACAAATCGACCCGGGGGCGAAAGGCACCGCATATATCCGGTTGAAACAGGATAAAGACACCCGATTGACGGAGAAGCTGGAGATTCGGTAAGAAAACGATAAAAAGTGGACAAGCGACCCGTATTGGAAAGTCACATCCAAATGCGGGCCGCTTGCCTACCCTCGCAAATACGTTCCGGAGTCGCTTGGACGGGCGACAGCGATCACTTTTCACCATTTCCAAATTTGAATGTTTTACTACGGATCACTTTTTTTTGGAGCCAGACAGGGTACACACCGTTTCCACATGGGCGGTTTGGGGGAACATATCAACCGGAACCAACCGTTTCAGCTCGTACCCCCCTTGCAGCAATTGCTCACAATCTTTGGCCAGAGTGGACGGATTACAGGACACGTACACCAGCCGCGGCACGTGCACTTCCCTTAGCATATCGATCAACGGCTGACCTAGACCAGTCCGCGGTGGGTCGACCACAACCACATCGGGCCGTAACCCCGCTTTGACCCACCGGGGCAACAAATCTTCCGCTCGACCGACATGATACTCGGCGTGGCCGATCCCGTTCCGTTTCGCGTTACGTCGGGCATCCTCAACCGCTGAAGGGATTGTGTCCATCCCGATGATGCGGGCGGCACGATCCGCCAACCACAAACCGATGGTCCCTACCCCGCAATAGGCGTCGATGACGGTTTCTTTCCCCGTCAGCGCGGCGGCTTCCTTCACCAAGTCGTACAATTTCACGGTCTGGATCGGGTTGAGCTGGAAAAACGCCGTAGCCGATAACGCGTACACTTTTTCATTCAGTCGCTCATCCACTGTTTCCTTGCCCCACAAAATGCGCGTTTTCTCACCAAAGACAAGAGAGGTGCGTTTCGGGTTGACGTTGAGCACGATGCTTTTCACCTGCGGCAAGCGACGAACCAGACGCATCACCAGCTCTCGTTCTCGCGGCAATTCGTCGGTACGGCACACCAGCACCAATTGGGCTTCTTCCGTCTGAAACCCAAAGCGGACCACCAAATGGCGCAACACACCCGTATGTTTCTTTTCATCGTAGATGGGAATGCCAAGCTCCTCCACCGTTTTGCGCGCTGTTTCCAGAATGCGGTTGGTCTCGGGATGCTGTACCCCGCACTCCCTCATGTCGACCAACCGATGGGAACGGGCCGAATACATGCCCATCAACACCTTTTGCCCCCGTAATTGCACAGGCAGTTGGGCCTTGTTGCGGTATCGCCACGGTTCGTCCATCCCCACCATCTCTTCGATCGGCAATTTCCGCAAGGAAGTGTAACGGGCAAACGCTTCTTCCACCAATTCCTTTTTCAGCTTCAACTGCATCGGATAATCGATATGCTGTAGTTGGCACCCCCCGCAATCGGCATAAACCGGACACGGCGGTTGAATCCGGTGAGGAGATCGCTTCAGAATCCGAAGCAGACGGGCTTTGGCAAACCGTCGTTCCACGCTTTCCACACGGGCCACCACTACCTCACCCGGAATGGCCCCGTCGACGAACACCACTTGTTTTTGATAAAATCCGACTCCCTCCCCGTTGATGCCCAAACGACGGATCGGGAGCTGGATGGTTTCCCCCTTTTTCAGGCGAATCATCGTTTCGTTCTTTTTCATCATTCATACCTTCCTACCCGAGATCGGACGATATCCCCCTCATTGTACCCGAATTTCCCGGACACCAAAAACCGCCTTCCCGCAAAACGCAGGAAGGCGGTCAGGTTGATGTCAAATTTCACGAGCTCCGATCCCCCATCTCCGCTCCGCCCAGGTCAGCGCAGGACGTGGGCAAAGTACGCTTTGCTTTGAGGAAATTGCCCGCAATTTCAATCTTGCGCTTCCCGAGTCTTCGCTCAGTCAGGGCTTAGGTCTTCGCTCGCCTGGAAAAACATTGCTTCCTTACGGAATGACAAGACACGTTATAGACTAAAACATCGGACCCGCTCCCAAAAGCGTCTTCACTCCACATCAGTTGACGGAACCCGCACTCACCACTTCTTTTTCTTCTTGCGCCACAGAGGCCGCCAACACCGGGCGGGTAATGATCCGTTTGACGGACACTTCCCATTCCGCCGGTAGAACTGAAGCCAGCCGCGGCTCCCAGTTGCGAACGAGGAAAGCGGCATGGCTCCGTCCATGATCCGGATAAATGACTGCATCCAGCACTTGGATGCCTGTATCGACGAGCTCCGATTTCCACTTGTCCGCCGTGTCGGCAGCCAATACTTCCTCCGTCTCGATCAGGAGGAACTGGACACCGCTTTCTTCACCCGCCGGCAAAATCATCGGTCGACGAAGGGAGGCAGCGCGCAAAGCAGGCAGTCGGTACACATTACACAAATCTTCCACCACCGCACTGCCGGTGGGTTGTTCACCCGCACCTTGACCCACCAGTGTCACATCTTGCACAACATCGCCTTCCACATGGATGGCGTTGTAAACGCCGCGAACCCCGGAAAGCGGATGGGAAAGCGGCACCAGGGTGGGCGCTACTTGCAATGCTACCGGTCCTTCTTCACCGTATTGTTCAGCTTGGGCGAGCAATTTGATCGAATATCCCAGTCGACGGGCAATCTCCAATTCGGCGACCGTGATGTCCGTGATCCCTTTCCGCGGGATGTCATCCACCGCCACATCCACCCCGAAAGCCAACCGGCAGAGAATCGCCAGTTTGTGAGCCGAATCGAAGCCTTCGACGTCTGCAGTCGGATCGGCTTCAGCGTATCCTTTTTCCTGCGCCTCCGCAAGAACAGAGTCAAACGAACGTCCATGTTCAGTCATTTGCGTCAAAATATAATTACAGGTACCGTTGACAATCCCGGAAACCTTATGAATGCGGTTCGCTTTCAACAAATGCTGCAAGGTACCCAAAACGGGGATGCCGCCGCCCACACTGGCTTCATACAACAATTGAACGCCCTTTTCACGCGCCAGCTGCTCCAGCTCCACCCCGTGTTTGGCGATTAGCTCCTTATTGGCGGTCACAACGTGACATCCCGCTTCGATCGCTTTCACCACATAGGTGAGCGTGGGTTCAATTCCGCCCATCGCTTCAATCACCACCTGCACCCCCGCTTCCAATACATCCTCAAAGCGGGTGGTCAGGAGATGTTTCACGCCTTCCACCTTTCGTTTCTTGGTTAAATCCCGCACCAGAATGCGGCGGACTTCAAACAGCGTGCCCGTTTTGCGTGCAATCACGTCCTGATTGGACTGGAGCATTTTGTATGTTCCCGTTCCCACCGTTCCCAGTCCCAACAACGCAACATCGACACGCTTCATCGCCTGCTCCCCCCTTTAAAAATTCAAAACCCTCTTCCAAAGATAAGAAGAGGGGACATGTATCCACGCCACCCTGCTCCTTATCTCTCAGCACCCGAAGGTACTGCAGGAATTGGCACCTTATGCCCGTACCCTGCCTACAACGCAGGGGCCGAACATGGTTGCCGGGCTTCATCGGGCCAGTCCCTCCGCCTCTCTCGATAACGAGTCAGTGGTTGATCCCTATTTAATTAGTCACTATTATCCAACAAAAAAAATACGTTTGTCAAACCCTTTTTTTTGAACAATATCGAACAGACATCGTCATTACGGCGAAATTTGTCCGTTCCCAGTAGAAAAATGTCCGGTTCCACGGGAAACCGGACATCAATCATGCCGCGCCACGATGCGGTTGCGAAGAACGCCCAAGCGCTCCACTTCCAGCTCTATCACATCATCCGGTTCCAACCAACGATGCACCTCTGTACCCAGCTCCAAAATACACCCGGTTCCGACTGTGCCGGACCCGATTACGTCTCCAGGATACAAAAAAACATCCTGAGAAGCTCGCTCGATCATTTCCGCAAAGGAAAAGTGCAAATCCCGGAGATTGCCGCGGGACAATTCAACCCCGTTGACCCGGGCAGTCATCGCCAAATCCCAATGATCACCGGTTCTTCGGTCTTCCAGCTCATCCAAGGTGACCAACCACGGTCCCAACGAAGTGGCAAAATCTTTCCCTTTGGCCGGTCCCAAACCCACTTTCATTTCCTCAAGCTGAACATCCCGTGCGCTCCAATCGTTGAGAATGCACAATCCCGCGATATATTCCCTTGCTGAGTCTCGGGGGATATTGCGTCCCTTTTTCCCGATGATACATGCCACTTCCAACTCATAATCCAAACATTGGGTGTTTTTCGGGCGGTATACTGGTTGCTCATGTCCCACTATAGTCTGATGATTGGAAAAATAAAAAACAGGAAAATAATACCATTCAGAAATCATATCGAGGCCGCGTCGTGCCCGCGCCGTTTTGACATGCTGTTCAAACGCGTAGAAATCACGAAAGCTGGGCGGTCTGGGCACCGGCGGAAGCAAACGGACTTCCGCAAGCGACAATGCCACCGGTTCACCCTCCACTTTCACTTGATCAGGATGTGTACCCCGGCAAGCATCGATCACCTGACGCAACAATGAAAGGCCATCCGCCCCTGTTTCCAGGAACGCAACCATATCTGTCGGGATCGCACGGGGAAACGGCATTCCCTTTTCCAACATGGCCCATTCCTGTGCAAAACCGATATCCCAAACATACCCATCCTGCACCCAACCGATCCGGGCATCGCCATGCTCTTCCGCCCGGATGTTCAACACGTCTTCTTTGATCACATAGGTTACCAAACGCATCCAACCACTCCTCTCCTCCCAGCATATGCATCAAAAGCAGGTGCTTGCAAGCCTTTTTGCGGGAAGATCATCGCAACACCCGGTGACGTGCCGGTTGCAAAACTTCATCAGCGATTCGATCAGCCGCATTTCCGGATGCCAGATTCGACATGACTCGGGCAATGTGTTCCCGACGGGCCGGTGACTCCAACCAACGCTTCATCTGTTGTGTCAATCGACCGAACTGAACCGTTTCCGCCACTCGATGGCGCAATAGGTATCTCCGGTTCGCCTCTTCCTGCCCCGGCAATGCGTTCAACAGTAACAGGGGTAAACGTTTGACCATCGCTTCCGTTATGGTGAGTCCACCCGGCTTGGTGATCAACAGGTCTGCAGCATCCATGAACAAGGGGACATCGGGTTGGAATCCCTCTACGCGAATGTGGGGTGGCAGAGAATGACGGGTCAGCTCATACATCAGGGCTTCATTTTTCCCTGTCAGCACCACGACTTGACAAATGGGGCCTGCTTTCTCCAATTCCCGTACGGTTTCGCGGACGGGCCCCATCCCTTCCCCGCCGCCCATCACCAATACTACCGGACGTTCCGGACTCAATCCCAACAAACGTCGCGCTTCCTGCTTCGACACGTTTTGGAGAAATTCCCTTTTCACGGGAATACCTGTCTCGACAATCCTGGTGGCAGATTGCCACAAACGGCGTTGCGCCTGTGGAGGAACAGAAATTCCGCTGGCCGTGCACAACACATCAGGTGCGCCCGACAGCCAAATGGGATGAATTTCATAATCGGTTACCACGCAGAATGAAGGGATGCGACGCCAGTGGGAAGACAACCACATCAATGCGAACGGATGAGTCGCTACCACCTTTGTTGGACGGAATTGAGATAGTCGCCGTACTAATTGGCGCCGGATCATCCACCCCGCCCGCTTGATCGCTTCCCCGGAAACATAACGAAACCAACGGGACTGATGTGTCCAATCATACAGATAGTGATACACTGACGGAAACCGGTTCAACATACGGTGATACCCGGTTTGGAGGAGAGGATGTGCCTTCGTCGGTATCCAGTCCAACAAATCAACGTACATCACTCGTGCGTTTCGCTGTTCCATCACATGTAACAATGCTTGTGCCGCCGAGTTGTGCCCGGCACCAAATCCCATCGACAGTAGCAATACACGTTCCATTTGGCGCCCTCCTCAATCCCACTCCTCTATCATTATGACAAAAACGACCCAATCCGTCTCCTTTCTTATCAATATCTCGCGAAAAATTGATCAATCTTTTACAATGATGAAACAGGTTGGTGGTCCAAATGGGCCGTGAGACTGCTGACAACATGTTTTGGCCACCTGCGATTCCGGGTGTGCCGATTTCCCTCTCGCTCCTGAATCACTGCGCTCAAAGGTCACGCGTGAGAAATCGGATCCCTCGGACATTGTCGACAACCTGACGACCCAAATGAACCGTGGTCTAGGGCTGGGATCGTTGACGCGCCAGCTGCTCCTGCGCCAGTTTGACCATTTCCCGTACCATGTGGCCACCGATGGTGCCGCCGATTTTTCCGGCATCGGACGTTTTCAAATCTCCGTTGTCACCGGGTTTAAGGGGTACGCCGACTTGCTTGGCCACTTCCATTTTGACCTGGTCGGGCGACAGCGGTCCTACACCCAATTCTTTGCTCATCACTTGGGCTTTCAAGCGCGCCAGGGCCGGCCGCGACTCGGGCACCAACAATCGCCTGCGCCGTTTTCGAGCCATGTTTCCACCCCCTGCGAATAGTTTCCCATCAAGAGAAACAAATGATGTGGTGGACAATAAAAGGAAAAAACCGCCCATTTGGGCGGTCGTCCATGATGAGGGTTGAGAGGGGGATTGGGCATTTTTTCTGTTCCATTGTACTTAGATGCATTTGGCCAAATCGCGTGCTTGTTGGATGGCTTTTTGCTTGATTTCTTCGGCTTTGTCCGGGAATTGCGCCATACCTTCGGCAATGACAGATTCCACGGATTCCACACCCAGGAATGACAACACGGCACGGATATAACGGTCGCCGAACTCAAAGTCCTTGGTCGGGCCTTCGGAGTAGATGCCGCCACGCGCTTGGATGTGGACAGCTTTTTTCCCTTTCAGCAGACCGACTGCACCGTTTTCGGTGTATTTGAACGTTTTGCCCGCGATACAGATGGAGTCAATATACGCCTTCATCCGCGGAGGAATACTGAAGTTCCACATCGGGGTGACGATGATGTATTTGTCCGCTGCTGCAAATTGATCGACGATCTCATTGATCCGTCCCACTTTTTTCTTCTCCTCTGCGGACAATTCCTCAAACGAGGTCCCCTGCTGCAATTTGCCCCAACCGCTGAACACATCTTCGTCCAAGAAGGGAATGTCCAATTTGTACACATCCAACTCGACGATTTGATCTTCGGGATTGGCCTCCCGGTAGGCATTCAAAAATGCCCGTCCCACCTGCAAGCTGAACGACTGGTCTTCCGGTTTGGGATTGGCAGTGATGTACAATACGGTCGCCATGTGAGCTTCCTTCCTTTCGTTTGTGGAATGGATGAGAGAGTGATGACGGATTTAAACTAACTTTAGTTACGTTGATATTATGCATTTATATACTTACTTTTGTCAAGCTAAAAATGAATAAACAATCTCCCCTCAAAAGATTTCCATACACTCCGGTTTTTACTCATGAAAAAAACCCGTCCCCAAGGGAACGGGCTTTTCCTCGTCACTTCGTGAAGATGTGGTTTCCGATTTTGGTCACCTGCGGGCGAGACCAGATCCATCCGGAAGTTGCGGTGTCCGGGTTGAAGTAGTACAACGAACCATGTGTAGGGTCCCAACCCCGGATCGCATCCATCGTAGCGCGATAGGCCGTACTATTGGGGTTCATCCAGAACTGCCCGTCCTGTACCGCCGTAAACGCACCATCTTGGAAAATCACACCGCGTACTGTTTTCGGAAACTCCGGTGAATCAATCCGGTTCAAAATCACAGCGGCTACAGCTACTTGCCCTTTGTAGGGTTCGCCTCGCGCTTCACTGTATACGGCTCGTGCAATCAACGCAATGTCTTGTTTTGAAAATCGGGAATTTACAGAATGCCAAGGCTGCCTGTGGACTTTTTTGGATACCGTCTGTTTGGATACGGTATGCCGCTTCAACGATCCCCACGTTTGGGGACCGGTAATACCATCGATCCGCAATTTATGATGAATTTGATACTGGATAACCGCTTTTTCCGTCTTCAAACCATATATACCGTCCAGCTTGCCACGGTACAGCCCCAGCTGTAGCAAGCGATATTGCAAATCCCAGACATCTCCGTTATTACTGCCGTATTGTATCATCGTCGGTGCAGCCGCTTCCGCCTTTCCGTTTCCAAACGGAACCGCTGCAACGATCACCGCAACTACTGCACCCGTGAGCACCCAAGCCCACTTTTTCCAAATAGACATGTGATTCCTCCTTTCAAGCCTCCGAGGTTAGCTGACGGGTTCGGGCAAGGAGTTGATCCCGGCCACCAAAATGGTGACTTCACCCCAACATTGATTGCATCCCCCGTACCCCGCGCCGAACACCGACGCGAAGATTCGGCTGTTCAATGTACGTTGACCATTATAAGTTGGATATGGAAACCTTTCAAGAGAAAATGATTAGAATGTAAGGTATGTATTTCCTTGGAAATCACACAACAAAAAAGCGCGGCGGAAGATTCCACCGCGCTTTTGTCGATCTTTCTTATCCGCGCGCCGCTTGGTACCGTTTGGCGACTTCGTCCCAATTGACCACGTTCCAGAACGCTTTGATGTATTCCGGACGCTTGTTTTGGTATTTGAGATAGTAGGCGTGCTCCCACACGTCCAAGCCCAAAATCGGCGTGTCGCCTTCCATCAGCGGGCTGTCTTGGTTCGGCGTGCTCGTCACGGCCAAAGAACCGTCTTTTTTCACGACCAGCCAAGCCCAACCGCTACCAAAACGGGTGGTTGCCGCTTTGGTGAATTCTTCTTTGAACCGGTCGAAGCTGCCGAAGGCTTGGTTGATCGCGTTAGCCAGCTCTCCGCTCGGTTCGCCGCCACCGTTCGGGCTCATGATTTGCCAGAACAGGCTGTGGTTCGCATGACCGCCACCGTTGTTGCGCACGGCCGTACGAATGCTTTCCGGTACTTGATCAATGTTGCGCAGAAGGTCTTCGATGGATTTTTCCGCCAAGGCGGTGTGACCTTCCAACGCCGCATTCAAGTTGTTCACATACGTGGCGTGATGCCGGCCATGGTGAATTTCCATCGTTTGCGCATCGATGTGCGGCTCCAAAGCGTCATAGGCATAAGGCAATGCAGGCAGTTCGTGCTTGGCCATGATTCACCCTCCAATATGTAGGATTTGGTCCTTTTTCATCTTCGAAAAAGGACGGGCACTTACATCCTTCCCGATTCTATTATGCAAAAAACGTGGAATTATAGTCAACTTAAATGTATGAAAAGTGGGCTTTCGTTAAGAATCCCGCCATGTGTTGATCAGGTCCACAGGTTCCGATTTTTGATCGTGATGGTGCGCATCATCTTCCCGGCTCGCTCCACTTGCTCCCTGCAGGGAAGCAAACAAGGCCGCTTCGGATCGGATACGCAGGACGCGGAGAAGGTGCTTCGCTCAAAAGAAAATTGACCGCCGATAGCGTCCTGCGTTTTTTACGGTTCTTCTTCGGCCGGTCTTGGCCAGTCGCTCACCTGGGTAACATTCCTGCCTGACTAGGGTGACCGGACAGGCACAGGGCCACTTTGTCAGCAGTCCCAGTGGACAAACACCGGTTTACCGTCCGGTTCCGCTGATAACGCGAGACAATTCTGTCACATCGCGTACAATATAATCGGCGCCCAACTCCTCAAACTTGGCCCGCGCGGCCTCTCCGGTCAATCCCGTCAACGTGGCTGCAAACTTGCAACCCATTTTTCGGGCCGCCAACAAATCGGCAACCGAATCCCCCACGATCAGCACTTCTTCGCCTTTGGGCAACGGCAAATCGACGGTGAGCACTTCCGCATCCGCTTTGCTCCGACCGAAATATCCTTTTAAATATGTGTACGGTTGCGGTTTGCCGAGCGGGGCATGTTCCGGATGCGCCCGTTCAGCCTGAATCACATCATCTGCGGTGACGATCCGTTCCAGATCAAACGCATCATACAATCCAAGGGCGGTAAGCGGCACTTCCGTCTCGATCAGCGGACGGCCGGTTCCCAATCCCAACACGATGCCCTCTGCTCGTAACCCGTCCAGCACATGTCGAATCTCCTGGGGATCGGCCAGTGGAATCTCCTGATGCAAAAATCCAGTTTTGCCCGGTGTGACTGGTGCTTTGCCTTCCACCTGCCGGTATCGGTCGTCACCCAGATACCATTCCTGAAACACATGACGCCCCAACTCCCACAACGCGCTTTTGGGCGAGAACACCTCGGTTTCCACACCCAACCACGCTTTCGCCAACGTATTGAAATACGCGATCAATTCCTGTTTGGTGGCGTTCGACTCGGCCAATGCCGGGATGAACGCGCCAAACTGTGGCTCAAACATGATGCCCGCTTCACGCAACCGTCCGCCCAACTGACGCAACACATCGGCTGTGACGGGGCCGTTCATCGCTTCCGCCACCCACTCCGGCCGCTCGGCTTGAATTTGTTTCAACAAGCGGAGCCACTGCAGGGAAAACGTCATCTGAACCATATCCCAGTTGGAGTTGATCCCCCGCGTTTTGATCCAATCCAACACCCTGTCGCTGTCAAACACCAGTTGGCGCAAGTGACGGATTTTTTCCTCGGAAGGTTGAGTGTTAAACACATCTCCCCGCAATCCCAAATAACGGGGATTGTACAACAGCTCCCACACAGAAAGTGCGGAAGCGTCAAAGCATCGGTCTTCGCTTAAAAACACCCCATCCACGTCAAACAAGATCATCCGATACAACAACTCTTCCTCCTCTTTTTCACCTACTTCCTTTTACTTTACCAGAGGATCGCATCAAAGCCCAACTGTTAATTGTATGAATTCGGTTAACAAAGAAAACCTTCCGCATCGGTTCCATGATGAACCGGAACGGAAGGCTTATCAGGCATTTTCGCTGAAAAAAGGACACCCCGCTCTCCGGGTAGCCCTTCCATCATTCGGTCAGAAGGCTTCGCTCATTAACCAATCTTATTCATATCCCAAATACCATTTCATCCTTTTCTCGATTGCTGTTGAAATGGAACCCGTTCCGCCAAATAGGTAAACGGTATTCAACGGCCCGATCTGCGATCTCACTTCGCTCAGATGAGCTTCCACATAAGAATGCAACCGGTCGGAAGGAGTGAGGAACAGCGGCGTACCGGACATCGCGGCCAGCGGCGCACCGGACAAAGCATCCGTGAACACGTCTCCTCGTGCCAACGCGGCGGAATCGGTGTACAGACCGAAATAACGGGCCACATTGACCGACACGTCATAACGATCCACCCCGTAAATTCGATCCACCTCGCCCCGTTTGGCCAGTTGGGCCATGACACGGTCACTCACCGTGGCTGGACCGCCCGCGATGATGAAGCGACGAATCTCAGGATGGGCTTGGAGAAACTTGGTGATTGCCCCGGGGACGGCATCCCGTGTCACCAGCAGCAACGGATACCCGTTGAGACCCGCGGGAACGGAAGCGGACAGCGCATCGGAAAACACCGTACCTGACGCGATAACGGCCGTATCGGTCGGCTGCATCTGGACTAAGCGTTCCGCCGTGTTGGCGGACACTTCAAACCGATCCGCCCCCGAGATGCGCTCCACCACGATACCCATGTTGGCCAATTCTCCGCGCACCTGAGTGGACACCGATCCCGTCCCGCCCAGTATCACGGCATGTTTCGGCTTCAATCGTTCGATTTCCGCTTTTACCTTGCTAGGCAGATGATCCGATTGCGTCAGCAACAGCGGCGCTTCCATCCGTGTCGCCAACGGGGCGCCGGATAGCGCGTCTGGATAAGTCAAACCGCTTGCGATGTACACTGTTTGCGGGTTGGCATACCGTTTGTCAATTTCCCGGCTGATATTGGCCGATACTTCGAAACGATCCGCCCCGCCCAGTCGGATCAGATCGGTGCCGATCACTTCATAGTTGGTGGACATCCAGTTGCGGGAGTCGTTGCGAAATACATCATAGGCCAACGTGTTATACCCCAGTCGGAACGTTGTTTGAATCGTAAAATCACCCGTTTTTTTGTCCCCGACCGGTCAATCATTCAAATAGACGTACCCAGTGCCGTCATCCACACGGGCAGTCAAGGTTTGCACCTGGTCTTCCTCTCCCTGTTTCAGCCGGGTGAAATGGGCGTTACCAAAAGGAAACTGGGTAGTAAAGTGAGCTTGCTCCGGGTACGAATTTTCCGGGATCAACCCTTCCCCGCTCAATGTGAAATCGTACGGTTGGGCAGCACCCACCAATCCGAATGTGATCAGATAGTAGTTGCCCGTGGGCATGTTGTGCTGATCCTCCACAAACCGCAGGGTATCTGCATTGACCAAGTAGTAGGGTGCCCCTATACCCCCGGCATAGTAGAAGTAATGGATGTCGTAGATGGTGGCTTGCCCTTTGAATTCCACCTTGGCAGGTTCGGTTGACTGCGCGGTCCCCTGTTTACCCGACTTCATTCCTTGTTGCTCCAACTCCACAACACTCAGCAACCTCAGCATCCCGCGGGCTTTCATCTGTTTTAACCGCGTCAATGCACGCTGTTTCGTCTGTGCTTGGGTCGATTGTTGCTGTTTTTGTACGTTTGTTTTCGTCGTTGTACCTTTCTAAGCGTTTGTTCCCATCACCGGCATGATCATCAACGAAACCGTCAATGAACAAGCAATCAGCAGCTTCCCCCATCTTCTCAACAATCTGATCCTCTCCTTTTCATCAATGGATCGGCCCTTGACAGCAGGACGATTCCCTCTCCGCTCTCGTTTTCCCTGATCCTCCTCTCAAATTGGAGTTAGTGCCCCCATTCTCTTTATTTGTCAATTATTTACTTTTTATGGAAATCGATTCGTCCGTAAAATTCCATTCCCCCTAAACACCATTGGTCACATTTTGAACGGCTTTACCAGATCGTTAGCATGTAATTGTTAAGGGGTAGCGATTTTTTTTCGTTAGAGCCATGTTGAGCTAGGGGAACCTTTTTCCATACAGAAAAGGACACCTTTTGTCGCCTGGGCTCAGAATAATTGACTTCAATGAAGGATGTTGAAAAATGAATGGTGAAGGAGATCAACTCATGCTATCCTCAACCTGAGACATGCCTGATCATATCTTCCAAATTGCTTTCCAGGCTTGTTCCACCTGCGCCCTCCTAGGAAGCAAACCCGCTTTGGACCGGGTGCGCAGAACGCGGCAAAATACGCTTCGAAAACATCACCGCCAGTTCTAATGACCAGACACGCCCTGGCTGCATGAAAAGGGGAAGAGAAGCATGCAAGTAACTACCAAACTGACTAGAAGGCAATTTCTCAAGCATTTGCTGACGGCGTCTTTGGGATTGGCTGGACTGATCGGCTCCGCGGGCGTGTACGGATACTGGATTGAACCCTATTGGCATGAGGTAGAGCATGTGTCCATTCGCATTCCCTGTTTACCGCAAGCGTTTGAAGGGATGCGGATCGTGCAGTTCAGTGATTTGCATCTCGGATTTCACCTGATGCCGCGGGATTTAGATACCATTGCCAAAACGATCCGGCGTTGTCAGCCTGATTTGCTCCTGTTCACCGGTGACCTGGTCGACGATGGTACCGAAGTCGTCAACGAGGCGATCCCGTATCTGACCCAATTGCGTGCCCCACTCGGCCAATTCGCCGTACTGGGCAATCACGATTACCGAGATCCCGAAGCGATCGTCGATGGCTGGAATCGGAGCGGTTTTGAAGTGTTGCGAAACGAACACCGCCTGATTCAAAAAGGGGAGGATGTGATTGTACTTGCGGGTATCGAAGATTTGCTGATGTCGCATCCGGACATCAGGCACGCATTGGATGGGTTACCTGCAAACGCCTGCACCATCCTGATGTCTCACTGTCCGGATGTTGCGGAGGGAGCGAAACATCATCCCGTCGACCTGCAATTGTCCGGCCACAGCCACGGTGGGCAAATTCGTCTGCCTCTGATTGGTCACGTGATCACACCACCAGGGGCAAAAAAGTATGTGGACGGATGGTATCAGCTGGATCGTATGCAGTTACATGTCAACCGTGGCATTGGAACCACCTTGCTTCCAATTCGCTTCAACTGCCGCCCGCAGATCAGTGTGTTGGAGTTGAGGAGGGAGATATCCTGATGAAATGGTGGATAAAGATGGTGTTGTCGTTGCAGTTAGGCTCTCAATCTTTACTTAGATCCTGTCCACAATCGGCTTTTTATTCTACAGAAAGTCAAAACCCTTTTTGGTGATCTATCTTCTTTTAATCGTTTTGGCCGGTATCCGTTGGTACAAGGGGTTCCTTTCATCCAGAGATATTCACACCCGCCGATCTACCTCGGCGGGTTTTTTGTGACCTTGTCCAAATCCTCTCACAACAACACCTGCAACAGGCGGGCTGTGGCAATCCCCACATAAGTCCCGATGGCGTAGCCCAACACACCCAACAACACTCCCGGCGTCACCAGCGATGTCCAGCGTTGAGAAACGGCCAGTGCCAGCGCGGTGGACGGACCGCCGACGGTTGCCTGGCTGGCGATGGACAGCGTTTCGATCTCGATCCGCGTCCATTTCCCCAGACCGAAAACGATCAGCGCGTGCACACCCACCAACACGGTCAGGAAGAGGAAGACGGCCGGTCCTTTGTTCACCAGTGTCGAAAGAATGGTCCCCGCTCCCATGGTGGCGAAGAAGAAATGAAGCATCAGGTTGCCCAGTTCTTCTCCGCCACCCCAACGGTTGATCGGCGTAAGCCAAGACAACAGCAAAGCAAACGTTGTGTAGTAAATAACGGTGGGAATCTCGAATCCGACCCATCGGGCCACGATCGGTGTGATCCACTGGGAAACGGCGACCAACGTCAATGCCACCGCCGTCAAATACGCCATCTCATGGATGGAAACAGTGGTCGGTCCGCCGCTCATAAAGCCGTTTGCCACCGGTGCCGTATCAGTTCCCTGTCGGTTGCGGATGGACGGATAAAAACGGGCCAGCAAAGTGGGGATCACCGCAGTGGCCACCATCCACAGATTGGTCATGATGTTGTCCGCAGCGGCACCCGCGGCGTACAACGAACCAGTTGTATGCACAGCCTGTCCCACGGCAGCATAGTTCACCCCACCGCCGATGTAGCTGGCCGCAAATTGCCCGCCCAGTTTCCACATTTCCGGTCCGATCGCATCAGCCAACAACCACGCTCCAACCACCGTTCCCGCCAACGTGCCGATTGAGGCCAATACAAAGGCGATCAATGCGGGCTTCCCCACTCCTCGTAAAGCACGCAGATCCGTGGACAGCAAGATGAAGACAATGGCCAACGGGACCCCGTAATCATACGCAAACGTGTAAAACGGATTGACTTGGCTGGAACCCATCTCGATCGACGGGGGAATCACGCCGATATTGGCCAGCACAGCCCCACCAGTGATGACGAGAATCGCCGTTCCCAACCAAGAAAACCACCGATAACGGCGGTCCAACCAAAACGAAACGGCAATCAACAGCGTGACGACGGCTCCTACCCCCAACGGACTGGTCACCAAAGCAGTTTCATGCGAGTTCATCGGTTCCCCTCCCTTTGTTGATAGACTTTTCATTTTATTGTATACAATAACATGTCATAGTTGGATATAAAAATCCCCACCGGTCAGCAGGGGCGGGGTTAACTGAGAGAATGGCGGGAGGGGATATACCCCAATTCGTCAACACCGATCGCGTTCACCACAACTCCGGTGTTGGTCCTCTATTCTTCTTTTGTGTATCCTTGGGGATCAGAGCAGAACAGGAACCGATCAGGTCTGAATGAATGAGGACATTCATGTCGATTTCTAACCACCACCGGATGGACCATCATGGTCACAAGCAGATCTGCACGTTGTACTCCCTAAGCCAGGCATCCAGCAGAATGAAACGTTCCAGCATAGCGATACTCATGTAAGTAACGGGTTTAGCCGTCATTTTTTGAACTATTCCCTTTACTTTTCCACTATTGATTAAAGGTACCAAAGGGGATGATTTGTCATTTAAGACCGACAGAAGCCGTTGCCGTAGCGCTTCCCTATACCCTGGACTATATGTTGCGGGATAGGGGCTCTTACGTCGATAAAGCACATCCTGCGGCAATACTTCGGCAAAAGCCTGGCGTAGAATTCCTTTTTCGATGTCGCCTACACATTTCATCTCCCATGGGATATTCCACACATATTCGACCAGACGGTAATCGCAAAAAGGAACACGCACTTCCAGCCCGGTCGCCATGCTCATACGGTCTTTTCGTTCCAACAGCATCGGAAGGAAATACTTCAAGTGCAAAAAAAATATTTCCCGCATACGTGCATTCGTTTTTCCCTCTCCATGCAAGCGGGGTACACCGGCAATCGCTTCCCGATAACGCTCTTCTATATATTCCCATGGGTTCAGCTTTTCGGCCAGTTCAGGAGACAGAAGGTGGTCATGTTTGTCCCTTAGCAAAAAGGCCAACCACGGAAAGGTATCCGCTTCCCATACCTCTTTTTTATGGAACCAAGCGTAACCCCCAAACACTTCATCCACGGATTCTCCTGAAAGGGCCACAGTGGCTGATTTTTTGATTTCCTTAAAAAGCAGGTACAAGGATGTTCCCATATTGCCCATCGCCGGCCAAGATATTCCCCAGCTATCCTTCCTTTTTGTCTAAGAGCGAAGCGAGTGGTAATCCTTTATTCCGTCCACCCCCGATCGGCAATCCGGGCATTATCCGTTATTTTCATGTGGTTCTTCCCTTGTTTGATTTCTTATTTATACACGGTTATCCCAGTTCGCTTGAAATCTACTTGAGCCGACTTTCAATCGAGTGTTTCAGCCGTTGAATGACCTCTTCGATCCATTCGCTTGTCCGCCCCTTTTGAACTGAAAACCAAATCCGATTCTTTATTGGCCAAATCGTCACTTCCAATGTTCCACGTTCCCTTCCTTTCTTAAAATGCCAATGGGTAGAACCTGGATAAGACGATAGACTGCCTGTCAAAGTGATCTGAAGCCCTTCCTCCCGACAGCACTGCTCGATTACTTTCTTCGCATGGTCAAAATTACAGTTTGCCGGAACTTCTAATTCCGTGTTCTGCAAGGAGATCCCCCCCTAACTCCTTTATCTCTATATCACTGGATCTGTTTGGTGGCCAACACCTGAATTCCTCCCGCCAACAAAAGAAAGGTTCAAGCAATATAAATACCCCTACCATCAACGGTAGGGGTCTGGTAGTTTTAAAACAATCTCATGATAAAGCCGAGGATTAAGCCGACCACTCCGAAGTCAGAGTCACCAAAGGTCGTCTTTTCAAAGCCAAGAGTCCCTAAGAGCGGCAGCAACAGTGCTGGGAGAAAACTAATCAGCAGTCCGTTGGCAAACGCCCCAAGTATCGCTCCACGCCTTCCGCCGGTCGCATTACCAAATACGCCCGCTGTCGCTCCAGTAAAGAAATGCGGTACCAATCCGGGAACGATTACGGCAAGCCCGAGCGCAGGCAGCACAAACATACTGATCAATCCGGCAAGAAAGCTCATGATGAAGCCTATGATCACCGCGTTGGGTGCAAAAGGAAAAACCGTCGGGCAATCGAGCGCTGGCTTGGCATTAGGCACAATTTGATCCGCAATCCCTTTAAACGCCGGGACAATTTCTGCAATCAAGATCCGTACACCGGCCAGAACGATATACACGCCTGCAGCAAAAGTAATGGCTTGAATCAGTGAGTAGACGATAAAGTTGGTTCCACCCGAAAGCTCGCTCTCGACGAACGACTGACCGGCAAAGAGCGCTACGATGACGAAGAGAATGGTCATGGTCAAAGATACAGCCACCGAAGTATCGCGTAAAAAACTGAGTTGCTTCGGCACCTTGATGTTCTCAGTTGAATTTTCCTTATTGCCAAAATATTTCCCAATCGTTCCTGCGGCAAAGTAGCCCAGCGATCCAAAATGCCCTACCGCAAAGTCATCGCTATTGGTGATTTGTTTGACATAGGATTGTAATAAAGCCGGAAACAGAACCATGCACAAACCCAATAATACAGAACCGATGATGACAAGATCGGCTCCTTTTAAACCACCTGTCGATAGGATCACCCCGATCAGGCAGGCCATAAACATCGTGTGGTGTCCGGTGAGAAAGATATACTTAAATCTTGTAAAACGGGCAAGCAAGATGTTGACAACCATCCCCAAAACCATGATTAAGGCGGTTTCCATGCCAAATGCGTTTTGAGCTACAGCAACGATGGCCTCGTTATTGGGGATCACCCCGGAAAGGTGAAATGCTTTGTTAAACATTTTCCCAAAAATATCTAGGGAACTGATGATCACGTTCGCACCTGCGCCGATGATCACAAATCCCATGATGGTCTTCAGCGTGCCGGCGATGATGTCAGCCACTCCTTTTTTCTGCAAAAGAAGGCCGATGAGGGCAAATAAACCAACCAGAATGGCCGGGGTTCCCAAAATGTCTTTCATAATCATGTTAAACATCAAGCATCCTCCTTTCTCCCCCGCTTTGAGAGTATTTACTTCATAAATATGGAGTGAGTTTCTCTTTTATCTCTCCTACATTCATGACGTTTTCCAAAGCGATGATTTTCCGTGTTCCATCGTTAAGACTGTGAATGATGTCTTTAGCTCCGATAAAAAGATCCGCCTTTTCCGTGCGCGCCGTCGCCAAATCAGTATGTTCAACGACAGCTTCTTTCCCGAGTTCAACAAGCGCTTTTTTCACATTCAGCTCCATGATGAAACTGCTGCCCAGACCATTTCCGCATACAACCAAAATTCTCATTTGATCATTCTCCTTTCGAATAATGATGAATCAAATTCATGACGTCCGTTTTTTCTTTTGACTGGATCAGTTGATCAATGTTTTCTTCCAGTGACAACAGTTCCGTCAACTGTGCGAGTGCTCTCAGATGAGATTCATCGTCAGTAGCAGCCAGTACGATAACAAGGTGAACTGGCTTATCTTCGCCAAACCGCACGCTTTTTTTCAAACGAAGAAGGCTCATGGACAACATGTTGACTCCTTCTTCCGGGCGGGCGTGTGGGATGGCGACTTTGGGTGTGATGACCACGTAAGGCCCTGTCTCTTGAATGGAGCGGATCATCGCCTCAACATACGACGGTTCAATCGAGCCATTTTCAAGAAGAGGTTTGGAAGCGAAACGGATCGCCTCTTGCCAGTTCTCTACCTCGTCAATCAGCTGAACCGTTTCTTCAGTGATGAGTTGGTCTAACACAGGTTTGTCTTTCTCCTTCCTCACCAATCTTTTTTTGTAACTGCTTTTGAAATATCTGCGAAGGGCTTTCGCCATCCCTTCGGCATCACGAATGTCGGCGTATTGGCCGATCAATTCGAGCAAGTCCGGAACATTGAGTTCCGTCTGCGAAATACCGTATAGAACTTGCGTAACTTCTTTGTAAATCCTTTGCTTCTCATCAATGTCGATAATGGGATTCACAATAAATAGCGGTGCCTCAGTTCTTACAAACACCGTGGAAAAAACGATGTCATTCGAAAACGGAGAACGATAAAATTCCCGTACAGATAAGCTATCCAGAAAGAGGATGTCAGGAAACATCTCTTTCAGTTCTTTTAAAAGCATTTTGGAGATGGCGATTCCTTTGGGGCAAACAACCACAGCTTTCGGTCGGGATGAAAGTTCCGTTCCCTGCCTTCTGAGCCAACTTCCAAAATGCATCGTCACATACGCACTTTCATCATCAGACACCGGACGCCCCACCAGTTGGTAAAATGGCTTCATCGCCTTCTTGACCAGGTGATGAAGTTCCCCATGTTCCTTCAAGATGAGATCCCGTAGAGGATTCTCCAACTCCAGGCCAAATTTCACACGAAAATAGGCAGGACGTAGATGTTGGAAAATTTGCCTGGCCAGTACTTCTTTCTCCTGCAATATGACACAGGCATGCTTCTCAAACTCCTCAATCATCCTAATGGATTGGCTCATCAGCCTCTGACTGTGAGAATGCAGCTCATTACCTGCATCTACTAGATTGGTTACCAGCAATTGAAGAGCAAAATAAGCCAGTTCTGCAGAGTCTCCCTTTTCTTCCAACTGCAACGTTTGAGCAAGTTTCTTTATCGCCTCGTACTCCGGAGTGGAAACCACTTCATTCCAATCACCCTCCGGCCAAACCAGCCTATTTCCCGTCTGGATGCGGATCATGGTGTAGACCATCTCATAAGACAGCTCTGCCAAACGTTCGTCTGTAAAACGAACTTGCAACTGATGTTCAATTTGTTCCAGTTCTCGGCGAACAATGGCTACCCATTTGAAATCCGTTCCCAGCGCTTGACCCAGCAGCCATTCCCCATTCTCGTGTTCCAGACTGATGCGGATCAAAGACACTAGCAAACGTCTTTTGTTCCATTCTAAACCATCGAGTGTATAACCCTCTTTTCTGCTATAAAGAAGGTCGATGCCGAATTCTCTGGCGAAGGCTTTGGCTTTTTTGATATCATATAGAGCCGTGTTGCGGCTCACTTGGAGAGCGCTGCTAAAATGTAGAAGGGACAAGTCTTCTTTCTTTGTAAGCAGGAGGAGTAATACGAATCTGACACGCTCTTCATCGGATAAAATATACATCTCCTTGGATTGGAAAGAACCCCATTCCACCACTGCATGCATAAGAGATTTGTCAATCTGAAAACCGTGATGCCGGTCGTATTCAATTCGTGGAAGATTTTTTTCGCTCAACCAATCATTGATCTTTTCTAGATTATATTGAATCTGTCTGCGGGAAAGGGTAAGTTTCCGCTCTAGATCCCCAAACCTTGCGTTTGGTGTAGAAATGATTTCTTGCAATAGCCTCAAACTTCTTTGATCTAATTGCATAGATAAACCCCTTCCTCACAAACCATTATATGAAAGGTGATCTCATATCAGAAAGCGTTTTCATCACAATTTGTACACATCTGTTTGCACAAAAATTGGGTTTTCGTTCTGCTTTTCGCCACTTCTATACCGTTTTCACCTCTCTGTACCGCGTTTTGTTGCCGAATAAAATCCCTCTCCCTGTTGGGAGAGGGTGAGATTGCAGATCAATTGGCAAAGGGAGGCGGGATCAGAGCCGCCGCGGGTTTCTACTCACCGAGCGGAGGCTTTCGTATCCGCGGTCTGAGCCGATTTGCCCTTTTGCGTCAATGCATAGCCGATGCCCAAGAGGATAAACCACACCGGGGCGACATACAAAGCCACGCGGGTGTCCTTGTCAAAGGCGAGCAGAACAACCACCAGCACCAGGAACAACAGCGCCAACACATTGGTCCAAGGTGCTCCCGGCATCCGGAACGAAGCAGGCGGGACACGGCCTTCCTGAACCGCCTTGCGATACCGCAAGTGGGCCACCAAAATGATACACCACGTCCAAATCGCCCCCACCGTTGCCACGCTGGTCACGTATGCGAACACCTGCTCCGGCACCACATAGTTGAGCAGTACGCCGATCAGCAATATCAAGGCGGATACAGTCAATCCGTTGGCCGGTACCTTCTGTTTGCTCACGCGGCCAAAGATGGCGGGCGCCTGCCCTTTTTGTGCCAGAGCATACAACATGCGGCCCGTGGAGAAAACGCCGCTGTTGCATGAAGAAAGGGCGGCCGTCAATACGACGAAATTGATGATACCCGCTGCGGCGGGAATCCCGATTTTTTCAAACGTCATGACAAACGGGCTGTGTTTGCCGTCCAACTGATTCCAGGGATACAGCGACATGATTACCAGCAGCGCACCAACGTAAAAAATCAGAATCCGCCACAACACTTTGTTGATCGCCGAAGGCAACGTTTTTTCCGGGTTTTCCGCTTCACCCGCGGTCACACCAATCAATTCCACACCGAGGTAAGCAAACATCACCATTTGCAAAGCCAGCAAGACGCCCATTATGCCGTGCGGGAAAAAGCCCTGATGGCTCCACAGGTTCGAGAACCCGACCGATTCCCCTGCATTGCCGAACCCTGTAAAAATCATCAGCAAACCGGTGCCGATGAGGGCCAAAATGGTGACCACCTTGATCATAGCGAACCAGAATTCAAACTCACCATACAAACGGACCGCGATCAAATTGGCCACATACACCCCAGCCAATGCCACCAATGCAGGTACCCACTGGGGAACGGATGGAAGCCAAAACTGCACGTACAACCCTACTGCCGTAATTTCGGCCATGCCCGTGACCACCCACATGAACCAATACGTCCATCCGGTGAAGAAACCGGCCCACGGACCGATGAACTCCTCAGCGTAGGTACTGAAAGAGCCGGAAACAGGCCGATACATCGCCAACTCGCCCAATGCCCGCATAATGTAGAAAATGACGATACCGCCGATCACATATGCGAGCATCAAGGCCGGCCCCGCCGTTTGAATCGCTTTCGCCGATCCGAGAAACAATCCAACTCCGATGGTACCGCCCAATGCGATCAGTTGAATGTGGCGCTCCTTTAAACCTCGTCGCAAGTCTTCTTTAGTTGTTTGCGATGCATTCGCCATCATTTCACCTCTTTTCTCATAATTAAAAATAATGAAAACTAGCGAAATAATACACACCTATTAACAATGCTACTCTGCATTACACAGTTGGGTCAAGCTTTTTCCGATTCGGAAAGGGGAACGGTCACCCGGTCTCCCTGTGCAAACGGTTGGGAGATCACAAGAAATTCCACTGATCTCGCAGATCGGTTTTGCATCTGATGCGGCACTCCCGGCGGCACTTCGATTCCCTCCAGCGGATGCAATTCCACCGTCTCCCCCGCGATCTCCATCGTCGCGACTCCGGACAATACGAAGAAAAACTGGCGTGCCCGCTCGTGGTAGTGTCTTGTCTCTTTTGTTCCCGGTGGCATCCGTTCATGTATCACGCTCATATCCGGGTGCTTGACCAGGTGCCACCCGTCACACGCCTCCCCCCAATGATAGTGCTCCGCGTTCGCACGGCTTCGCTTTCTCATGCACTCACCCCTTTTACATCCTTGTGGAAAAAGTGATGGTTTGATCATGTTCCGAGC
Organism: Polycladomyces subterraneus; assembly: GCF_030433435.1. Lineage (NCBI taxonomy): Bacteria > Bacillati > Bacillota > Bacilli > Caryophanales > Thermoactinomycetaceae > Polycladomyces > Polycladomyces subterraneus. Next base: position 63,664 of record NZ_JANRHH010000031.1, on the reverse strand, counting down.
GGTACCGTTTTCCTCTGCTTCTGTTTCATCGATCAACAAAAATCTCCACTCAATAGAAGGAAAAAACAGACATTTTCGCCGAATTACAACACATCATCAGTTGATCCGTCAATTTTTTTATCAGGAGGGAATGGGCTTGCGACGTCTTGCCATTCTGATCTGCTTTCTGTTGGTTGTGGGATGGGCGTTACCGAGCGCTGGCGCTTCCGTGGGATACCGCATTGTGGTCGATAAATCGACCAACACCTTGACATTATACCAAAATGGAACGGTGGTTCGCTCCTATCCCGTCGCCACTGGACGGTCACCCCGCCTGACACCGGAAGGGACGTTTCCCATCGTCATGAAAGTGGTGAATCCCAGCTGGAAAAACGTCCCCGGCGGCGTACCGCAAAATCCGCTTGGAAAACGATGGCTGGGTCTGAGCGTCCATGGTGACGATGGTACGACCTACGGCATTCACGGCACCAATCGTCCTGACTCCATTGGCACTTATGCCTCCCACGGATGCATCCGGATGCGCAATGCGGACGTAGCTGAATTGTTCCGGCTCATCCCGGTGGGCACCCCTGTAACCATTGTGAACAGGAGCGGCAAACACGCTCTCGCCCACTCCAATGATGTCCGTCTTCCGGTCCGTTCCGCCGACGGAACGCTTTGGACAACGCCGGCTGCGGCCAATATCCGTCAAGGCGCTTCTTTCCACGCCGACATTTTGGCCCGTTTGCCCCGCGGAACCCAACTGAAGGTTACCGGAAAAGCAGGAAGCTGGTACCGGGTGATATGGCGGGGCGGCTGCGGGTTCGTACATCGCTCCGTGGTAAGGTCAAATCCGCCCGTGCGATACGGACACCCGATCACGGTTACGATCGCCCCTCGAACAGCCAAGATTCGAACCGCACCATCCTTTCATGCGCCGGTGTTGCGTTGGCTGAAGCAGGGAACACCGTTGCCCGTTTTCGGCATGAGCGGGGATTGGTATGAAATCCGCATCGGAGATGCCAGCGGTTACGTCCACCGGAGTGTCGTCCGCGACTAGTGAAACGAGATTTCGCAAAATCTCCTCTTCCTTCCTCTTCACGGGAATTCGGAATCTCTGTATGCTAGAAATAGAAACAAGCCATCCGCCGATGAGGCGGTTTCTTTACGAGACGGGACAGGGAGACGGAGTGAAGAGGAGGGAACGACAACGATTCGCCATTGGAAATGGTGGTTCGTTCCACTTGTCGCGCTGGTGTTGATCTTCACGTTCACACTGACAAACGTCGGCGCGGCACCAACCGTCCATTACCAAATTGAAGTGGACAAGCAGACCAACAAACTATATTTATACAAAAACGGGGATCTCTACAAAGTATACCCTGTTGCAACCGGCCGAACCCAATCCCTGACGCCGGAAGGCACCTTCACCTTGGTCGTAAAGATTGTGAAGCCGGGCTGGAAAAACATCCCCGGTGGCGATCCAAACAATCCGCTCGGTCCGCGCTGGTTGGGCATCAGCGTCAACGGTGACAAAGGACGCTCCTACGGCATTCATGGTACCAATCAACCGGAATCCATCGGCTCTCATGCATCGAGCGGATGTGTGCGGATGCGCAACGAGGACGTGATTCAGCTCTACGACATCGTGCCGGAAGGCACACCCGTTTGGATTCACAACGGCCAACATACCGGCCGCTGGGAGGGCGACCCCTCCTACGGCGTCCAACCGGCTTCCGGTCAGCTGAAAATTACGGTGGACAAAACCAATATTCGCACCGGACCGTCCACCGGCGCCTTTGTCATCACCCGGCTGGCCAAAAACACCGTTATTGAGAAAACCGGTGTAGTGCGGGACTGGTATCAGGTAAAGCTGAATGACGGCAAAACGGGATACGTCTACAATGCCAACGTGGTTAACGCGGGCAAGGATACAGGGATGGACACGATCCGGCCTGCATCCGGCCGTGTACAAATTACGGCCAGCCGGGCCAACGTCCGAACGGCACCGTCACTATCCGCTCCCATCATCCAAAAAGCGGTGAACGGTACGGTGTTCTCCCTGACCGGGCAAGGCCGTGAGTGGTACGAAATCCAATTGTCCAACGGATACAAGGCTTATCTCCATCAATCTGTTGCCAAAAAAGTGAACTGATCATTTTTCCTGTCCATCTCCCCAGGTTCCGTCAAAACACATCGTGTCCGGGAATCGTTCACCGATCGGTTCCCGGATTCATCTTTTTCTTTCCTCATTCTTCAAAAGGAGTTTACTGAATAAATGAACATTTTTGATGCCCATTATCATCGACTCACGTTTTCCACTGACAAAAAATCAAGGCTTTTTGCCCGATCCTTTCACTTGTGATGATTACATTCAAAGAACCCGTCACCTTGGTGTGATCGGAGGTGTGGTCGTATCCGGCTCTTTTCAATCATTTGATCAAAGCTATCTGGCAGAAGCGCTGAAAACCCTCGGTCCGAACTTTGTCGGCGTCACTCAGTTGCCTGTCGATTATCCCGACGAAAAAATCCTGCACCTTCACCAACTCGGAGTCAGGGGAGTCCGGTTCAATGTACATCGCGGGAGATCCGTGCCATTGGCCCAATTGGAGCAATTCGCTCTACGTGTATATGAGCTGGCAGGCTGGCACGTGGAACTCTACATCGATTCTCGTATGTTGACCGACCTTGCCCCATTGTTAATTCGATTGCCCGCTGTCTCCATCGATCATCTGGGGTTATCCCGTGAAGGTTTTCCCACTTTGCTCTCTCTGGTGGAAAAAGGGATACGAGTCAAAGCCAACAGGGTTCGGTAGAGTGGATTTGGACGTGAAAGAGGCGATTCGATCCATCACTGTGGTCAATCCCCATGCATTGATGTTCGGCACGGATCTTCCCTTCACCAGGGCCGTAAGACCGTTTCAGGATGCGGATATTGACCTCATCCGTGAGACCCTTGGGGAAGCGCTTGCAGAGAAGGTACTTTACCGCAATGCTGTAGAATGGTATCGGCCCTCCAGCATGACAGTGGGGTAGTTGAGCCTTTTTCCCACTCGCTTTCTTTTTGTAACCGCAAAATCGGACAAAAAACACGAGTACGCAACGGTCTACTTTACACCACCATGAATCGCTTCATATCCACCCATGATCTCTCGACCATGAAAGCGCACAGATGGATATGAGCTCAACCGTTGCGTACTCGCATCTATATCATCACTCCGTGATTACATTTATCCCTGCTATCAGAAGGAAATTATAGAAAAAATTGGGCGATATTCCCCACCCGCTATGCAAAGCGCTGCCGTTTCAAAGCGGCAATGTACGAATGACGGCATATCATAAGCGCCATTTTTGCTTGTCTCTTATGAACAAATCACTCGCTACCCTCCCTTCGACTGGTTTTCAATTTCCACATACAATAGAATGAAAATAGATACATTGTCCGTCGGATGACCCCACCAAAAGACGCTCCCTATCCAAAGCGTTTTCATCTCCTAATGGAAGTGAGGAGTGATGCGGCAAAAATGAAGATAAATTAGTTGGCAGTCTTTATATTCAGATAAATAATCATAAGGAGAAGATTGTGTTTTATGATTGCCTTCAGTCGGCTACAGATCGTTCCATAACCGAGTAGGAGGAAAAAGGAATGCTGACGCTTATTGGGATTGCAATTGTGATAGTCGGTTTTGCCTTGCGATTTAATCCATTACTTGTCGTAACGGTTGCAGGAATTGCCACCGGTTTGGCCGGAGATCTTCCATTCGACCAGATCCTGACCTCATTCGGTGAAGCATTTGTAAAAAACCGCTATCTCTCATTGTTCATACTCACCTTGCCGGTGATTGGCCTGCTGGAACGTTACGGCCTAAAGGAACAAGCGCAAGTGTTGATCAGCAAAGTGAAAGCGGCTACGACTGGACGTCTCCTCATCTTGTATTTGTTTGTACGGGAAATTGCCGCAACTATAGGATTGACAAGCCTCGGTGGACACGCCCAAATGGTGCGTCCGTTGGTTGCGCCAATGGCAGAGGGCGCTGCTGAAAACCGATATGGAACACTTCCGGAAAAGGTGCGCAATCAGATTAAGGCATACGCAGCGTCTGCTGACAACGTGGGATTATTTTTCGGCGAAGATATCTTTATTGCGTTTGGCGCGATCTTGTTGATGAAAGGATTCTTTGAACAAAACGGGATCAAGGTGGAACCCCTTGATATGGCTATGTGGGGCATTCCAACCGCGATCGCCGCTTTCCTGATCCACGGTACTCGGCTCTTGTTGTTGGAGCGAAAAATAAAGCGTCAAGTAGAAGAGTCTCAAGTGAACGATTCGACTTCAACATACGTATAAAAGAGGAGATAAAATCATGATTCTCAATCTTGAATATATCTACTATATCGCAGGTATTTTTCTCGTTGTCATTTCGCTGTTGACGTTGAAAGACAGGGGCAATCCGAAGCGGGTGTTAACTGCTTTGTTTTGGGGCCTGTTTGCCATATCGTTTTTGTTTGGACAAGTGATTCCGCCCATGTATATGGGAGTTCTCGTCATCATCATGGCGCTGATTGCAGGTCTTGGAGGGGTGAGTACGGGATCTTACAGCCAAACTACAGACGAGCAGCGGGCGGTGAGTGCCAAGAAGTTCGGAAACAAATTGTTTCTGCCGGCTCTATTGATCCCGTTGATTACCATCGTCGGAACGATGTGGTTAAAAGATGTGAAAATCGGCGGGCTTTTGTTGCTGGATAAAGAGAATGTGACACTTGTCAGCTTGGGTGTCGCATGCGTCATTGCGTTGATTGCAGCCATGGCATTAACCCGGGAAAAAAGTTTGCAGCCGATTCAAGAATCACGACGTTTGTTGGATGCGATCGGTTGGGCCGCTGTGCTTCCTCAGATGCTCGCCACCTTAGGTGGTTTGTTTGCTGCGGCAGGTGTGGGAAAAGTGATAGCCGGTCTGGTGAGCTCGTCGATTCCAGTCGATAACCGTTTCCTTGTAGTCGCGGCCTATGCGGTTGGAATGGCTTTATTTACCATGATCATGGGAAATGCATTTGCCGCTTTCCCGGTTATGACGGCAGGAATCGGATTGCCATTGGTTGTTCAAATGCACGGAGGAAATCCTGCTGTTATGGCCGCGATTGGCATGTTTTCCGGCTACTGTGGAACCCTGATGACTCCGATGGCTGCAAACTTCAATATTGTGCCGGCAGCGTTGCTCGATTTGCCGGACAAACACGCAGTCATCAAGGCACAGGTGCCAACTGCATTGATGCTGTTGGTCGTGAACATCTTCCTGATGTATTTCTTGGTATTCTAGTGGTATTTTGCAGCGGTGCCAATCGTTCGGTCGATTGGCACTTTTCGGGAGGGAGTTTGTGTGCAAAAAGTGTTACTTACAGGATTTGATCCATTCGGGGGTGAACCTGTCAACCCGGCGTCAGAAGCGATTCAACGACTGAGCACCAAGAATTTTGACAATATCGAACTTGTCACAAAACAAATACCGACTGTTTTCCATAAATCGATCGAGGTCTTAAAACAGGCAATTCAAGAGGTTCAACCGAACGTCGTGATTTGTGTGGGGCAAGCGGGTGGACGTAGCGACATCACGGTTGAACGCGTAGCAATCAATGTGGATGATGCCCGGATCCCCGATAATGAAGGAAACCAACCGATTGACGATCCGATCGTGCCGGATGGTCCGGTCGCATACTGGTCGAGTCTTCCAATTAAAGCGATTGTGAAAAACATCAGGGAAGCGGATATACCGGCTTCTGTTTCCCAGACAGCGGGCACATTTGTGTGCAACCACCTTTTCTATGGTCTGTCCCATTTGATCGCGACCGAGTTTCCATCCATCCGCGGTGGATTTATTCATATCCCGTACTTACCCGAGCAGGCGATTCGCCATGCTGGAGCTCCCAGTATGAGTCTGGATCATATTGTACAAGCACTTGAAATTGCCGTTCAAACCTCTGTTACTCAGACGGTGGACATTCAAGCGATGGGCGGTCAGATCTGTTAGAGGAAGCACTGATGAGTTCACTGGTAAAAGAGGCGGGATGAGAAAAGTTCGCTGGATGTGGTGCAGAGTTTCTTTTCCGTCGCCTCTTTTATTTTTTATACATCAGTTTATGCTCTCTTCTCATCATTTTGTATCTCTCAGTTTTATCGGGGGACAGATGGAACGGGTAAAATAAGAAACGACGAAAATGGAGACAAACCCTGCTAGCGCAGCAAAAGTGCGGAATGGGAACAATACAGTACCGTTTTCAATCATCGGATAAGGAATCAGAGGCGGTATACCGAGAAGAGGTTCTCCGCCACCCATGCGCAACACCATTGCCACAATAAAACCAGCAAGAGAACCGTACCGATTGGCACCCTTGTAAAATAGCGCGCAAGTTAACTGAGGAAATAATATGACGTATACTAAATCGCTGCATAAATACCAAAGAGCATAGACACTCTTGGCATTTAACGCGATCAGTGTAGCAGCCGTTCCAATTATGATAATGCAACGCTTAATGATTTGTTGTAGTTGGTGGGGAGTAGCTTGCGGCTTTACCAAGGGGCGATATACATTCCAGGCGGCCATGCCGGAGGCTGACAACATCGATGCGGCAACCGCGGCCAAAACTGCTGCAGCTAATCCGCCAAGCGCGATCGCACCGACCAAATTGGGGGTCATATATTTGAATACATAAGTAAGAATCATAGAAGAGTTTTCAGGAGCTGTTGTTCCTAATGCTTTCCAGTCTGCATTGTAACCAGCAATTCCTATGAGCGTTGGAGGAATTGCGGCTACTGCGCATAACAATCCAGCAGTAATGGATAACCACATGGCTACATTCTCATTTTTTGCAGAAAGTATACGTTGAAAATAGCTCTGCCAGGGGATCCCGCCAAAAATCAGGAGCAAAGAGTAATCCCACCAGTTCCAGTAGGAATTCCCCCAGTCTGGATCTTTCCAGCCTGTGAGAGGAGGGAAAATACTCAAAGAATCTTTCATACCTGCCCGATAATGTTCAAAAGCTGCTGTAAAACCTCCCACATGAGAAAAAGCAAAAGGTAAGACAAGAAATAAACCAATAAACATAATCGTTAATTGCAAAACATCTGTATGTGCAACAGCCCAAAGCCCGCCAACAACCGTATAAGCAACAGCAACAACAGCAGAAAAAATAATCGAAACAGTAAAGCTAAATCCGAGAATCACTCCAAATGTTGTTCCCAGAGCGGTTAAGATCGCCGCACTCCAGAATAGCTCCCCCATAAGCGCAGGAATATAGAGTAGACCGGCCATTTTTTTACCGAAACGGGCTTCCAGTGGATCAAGCATGGTCATAAACTTCAGTTTGCGCATTTTTCGAGCGTAAAAGATTCCGCCAATAATCAGGCTGATTGAGTAACACCACGGGGCCTGGGTCCACACAATCCCTGATTTATACACACTTTCCGCCGTACCGGTAATGTATCCGCCTCCGACCCAGGTGGCTGTCATGGTGAACATAGAGATCCAGAGGGGCATCGCTCTTCCTGCTACAAGCATGTCATCCGTTTTCCCTTTTCTTTTGGTAATCGCTTTTGCACCTATGTAATAAAAAACACAGTATAACAGTAGCATGATCATCAATCCGGGCCAGTATATCTCGCTTTTTGAAAAATACGAATAAGCCAGTGTGATCATAGTAAATACAAAAAAACCAACTACAGCCGTTTTTAACGGTGTCCAAAAAGTCTTAGAACTTTTCTGCACGTTCAATTCTTGCACAGCCAGATTGGAGGCTGGATTCGATTTGGTTGTATTCATCGTTCCCATTTTCCGTTCACTTCCTTCTTAAAAAAAATTACTTTTACATTATTTGACGAATTGCGATTTAAATAAGTTGCAGTTATTTTCTTGATAAATCTTTTCCCTGGGGATTGTTCGGTCAAACTAGAAATGTTAGAATATTCATCGAGAAGTGCTCATCCTACAGTGTAATTGTTTTTAGCAACAATCCCTTCTGCTAGTAAAACCATAAGAGTGAGAGGTGAAAACAAACGTAAGGTAACAGTTACACCATCGATGTGGGTACATACTGAACTTGGGCGTTGTCCAAGGAAATAAACTGTGGACACTAACGACCCAGTTTCTTACGTCATCTCAAGCACTACATTTGATATCGCTGTTACACTACTCCTCGAAAATAATCGGAAAATGCACGCACTTATCCACCATGATAGTGGGATACCTTCAGTTCCACCCCACAAAACCTCACTTAAACCAAGAAAGAAACTCACTTCAGCTCGCCTCTACTCACCGCCCAGCATGATGACAGCACATCCCGGTGTCACAACGATGACGATGATGACACCTCGCACTGGACACCGCCTTTATAAGCCGTTCGTCCGAATTTACGATGAGTCACTGCTGTATCAGGGATCAGTCCCATTCCAATCACCTTGCCGCTCTTTCTTCCGCGCGTAAGGTGCCGCCATGACTGTTTCGTGGCCTGAGAAGCAACACTCGGTTCCATACGGATCGATTAACTGCATCACTCCGCATCCTGTGAATTTCGAGAAAAAGTGGATATGGTAGAGGGAGTCATATCATGTTTTTAAAAACTCCTTTCTAAATTGAGCGCCTAAATTGAGCGCAATGAAAGAAGGCTCTCCTTATTTTTTAGAGGGGTGGAAAAGATGAACAAGATGTACATCAATGGCAAGTGGGTAGATGCTCGTTCAGGACAGACCAAACAGATTATGAACCCCTACAATCAAGAAGTGATCGCCACTGTACCGCGTGGAGACCGCTCAGACGCGAAGGATGCCATTCAAGCGGCAAGAAAGGCGTTTGATCACGGAGAGTGGAGAAATCTAACCTCTATCGAAAGAGGAGAAATCCTCTTTCAAATAGCCCTTAAAATTAAAGAATACAGACAGGAATTAGCCGAATTAGAAACTTTAAATACGGGCAAAACGCTGATTGAAAGCTTGGCTGATATGGATGGAATCGCTGGTGTATTTCAGTATTACGCTGGGCTCGCCGACAAGGACGGCGGCTATATGATTGAGTCCCCCCATCCCCATTCCGTCAGCAGAGTGGTTCGTGAGCCTGTGGGAGTTTGTGGATTAATTACACCATGGAACTATCCATTGTTACAAGCTTCATGGAAATTGGCTCCGGCACTCGCAGCAGGGAATACAATTGTGCTGAAACCTGCGGAAATTACTCCTCTTACTTCCATTAAAATATTCGAGATATTTGACGAGGTGGGGTTGCCACCTGGTGTCGCAAACCTCGTCTTGGGGCCTGGTTCGACTGTTGGCGCTGAATTAGCAGAAAACCACGACGTTGATTTGATCTCCTTTACCGGCGGTGGAGAAGCTGGAAGACAGATTATGAAAGCAGCAGCCGGGAATTTCAAGAAAATTTCCATGGAACTTGGAGGAAAGAACCCGAATATTGTATTTGCCGACGCAGATTTTGAGACAGCAGTAGATTACGCTCTGAACGCTGTGTTTTTCCATGCCGGTCAAGTATGTTCCGCCGGGGCGCGGCTGCTTGTAGAAGCATCCATTCACGACCGGTTTGTAGAAGCGGTCGTTGAAAAGGCGAAGCACATCCGTCTGGGTAACGGTTTTGATGAAGATACGCAAATGGGTCCGTTGATTTCCGCCGAGCATTTAGCGACAGTTGAAAAATATATTCAAATGGGCTTGGAAGAAGGAGCCACTCTTGTGCTTGGAGGCAAACGCCCCCAAAATCCGGAATTGCAAAAAGGTTTCTTCATCGAACCTACTATTTTCATCAATTGCCATACGAGTATGCGTATCGTTCAAGAAGAATCCTTTGGTCCCGTGCTTACTGTAGAAACGTTCCATACGGAAGAAGAAGCGATTCGCCTGGCAAATGACAGCATATATGGATTGGCAGGTGCTGTTTGGACAAGTGATCTGAACCGAGCAGAACGGGTTGTCCGACAATTGCGCATGGGAACTACATGGATCAACGATTATCATCCGTATTTCCCGCAAGCTCCTTGGGGTGGATATAAACAATCGGGAATCGGACGTGAGCTAAGCTTGATTGGTTTGGAAGAATACACGGAACTGAAACATATCTACTTAAATACAAACCCTCAACCGATGAATTGGTTCAAAGAGGTCAAGCCGAAGGCAAAAGAAGTGTTCTAGCAGTTTATTTATTTACACTTACATAAAAGGAGTAGATCACACATGTTCATGCGCTTTGAACGAATGAGCAGATTCAAAAGCTTTGAGATGCCCACGGTCGTAAAACACGGTGTCGGTGTGGTCACGCACACCGGAGAAGAAGTGAAAAAGCTCGGCGTCAGCAAAGTGTTGCTTGTCACGGACCCGGGCGTAAGAAGAGTAGGTTTGATTGATCCCGTTGTTGCTAGTTTAAAAGAAGCACAGATTGAAGTCGTGATTTTTGACAGAGTAGAACCAAACCCGTCTATTTATGTTGTGGCTGATGGGACAAAGGTATACCTCGACGAAAACTGTGACGGCCTTGTTGCTGTTGGTGGTGGCAGCTCGATGGATACAGCCAAAGCCATTGGGGTTGAAGTAGTCCATGGAGAACCGGTTTTGGAGTATGAAGCGGCTGAGGGGAAAAAACCGCTCTCCAAACGGATTCCGCCGCTTACCACGATCCCTACTACGGCCGGGACGGGTAGTGAGGTTACGCAATGGGCAGTGATTACCGACCCCAATCGTCAATTCAAATTTAATGTGGGAGGTCCGTTGATCGCTGCTCATTTGACGATAATTGATCCAGAACTTCACGTCTCCATGCCTCCGCATATTACGGCAGCCACAGGAATTGATGCCTTGTCTCACGCCATAGAATGCTTTACGTGTCATTACGCTCAACCGATGACGGATGCCGTTGCGCTGCTCGCCATCGAGTATGTAGCGAAGTACTTACGTCGAGCAGTAGCCAACGGCAATGATATTGAAGCACGCTATGCTATGTCACAGGCAGCCATGCTTGCCGGTCTTTCCTATGGAAGCGAATCGGCGGGAGCCGCACACGCAATGGCCCAGACACTCGGTGGAATCATCCCAGTGGCTCACGGTCAATGCGTAGCGGCGCTGTTAGGGCCTGTCATGGAATATAACTGGATGGGAGAACCGGAAAAATATGCGCGAATTGCACAGGCAATGGGTGTGAACATCCACGGCATGAGCGTCGAGGAAGCGGCAAAAGCAGCTGTAAAAGCGGTTTATCAATTAGTCAGGGATGTAGAAATCCCGACCCTGGAGGAACAAGGCGTGCCTGCCGATATGATTCCACGCTTGGCACAGGAAGCATATAACGATCCCCAAACGATTGGAAATCCGCGTGACATCGATGTAAAAGGCTATGAATGGATTTATCGCCGCTGCTTCAATTTGGAGCCATCGACGATCGAAGAGTACAACAGCAAGCCGTTTGTTAGTGTTTAAAATGTCATGAACGAATATTGTCTGATTATGGCGTGTCTGTCATTCCATAAGGGGGCAATGCTTTCCCAGGCGAGCGAAGACCTAAGCCTTGACTGAGCGAAGGCTCGGAAAGCGCAGGATTGAACTCGCGGGCAATTTCTTCAGAGCGATATGCACTTTGCCCGCGCCCTGTGCTGACCAGGTCAGAGCGGTCAACATCCGCTTCCCCGCTGGGCGCTGATGGAGCGAGTCGGGATAGCCATGTGGACAGTATTCCCCAGGCACTCCCTAAGAGATGTTTTGACGGGTGAGCCTTTTCTCTCGCTCCTGTTTCACAATCTGAAAGGTCCTTGTTGGAGAAAAGGCCACCCTTCTCTCGGTTCGATGAATATCAGACACCCTAGAACAGAACGTGTTTTTTTAGCCGAATACTCCTTACATACTGATATGCGAGTCAGAAGGATGGAATTTTTCCTCATTGATTTCTTCGAGAGATCGCCCCGTGGTTCGCGGCCCTAGCAAGCCAATATCAATCATAATGAGTCCCATCGCAATGGCAACGACAGTAAACATGACCGTAGAACCGTATTGTTTTAAAATCGGAAGCAACAGGAATGGCATCAACCCGCTCATGAAGCGGCTCAAACTGTAAGCGACCCCAGTAGCTGTTGCGCGAACAGAGGTTGGAAAAATCTCCGCTTGGTAAATATGAAAAGCATTCGAAAAGACATTACTGACGAGCGTGTATAATACTCCAAACAGGATGATGAGCATAGGGTTTTCCGTTACTCCAAATGAGATACCAAACACACCCATCAGAAAAGCGGAAAGAACGATTAGCCATTTGCGGTCAATCCGTTCCACAAGTGGTAGTGATAACAATGAACCGATCGGATACCCCAAAAAAGTGAATGCGGTATATTCCAGCGAATGAATTACGGAATAACCTTTCGCCTTCAAGATTAGAGGTACAAGGGTCCCAAATCCGTAATAGCCGATGGTTTGCAATATTTGAAAAAACCATAACATAACAGTGGATTGCAGATATTGTTTCTGAAACAAAACAGCGAAGGATACTTTTTGTTTCGGCATTTGTTCAGGAAGAGTCTGAGTACTCGAGGAAAACAATGGAACCAAATCTGTCCTTTTTTTCTTCGCCTCCTCTTCAAACTGAGCAGTGATTCGATTCGCTTCTTCCAGCCGTCCCGCTGCTGCCAGCCATCGTGGGGATTCGGGCAAATTCCGCCGCAAAATCCAAACGACCAGTGAACCGATGGAGCCAATGATAAACAACCAACGCCAACCTTCGAATCCCAGGAATTGCAATGGTACTAATAATTTTGCCAAGAATCCTTCGACCGGCATCGCCAAAAAGCCTAAAGTATATGCCCAGGCCACATATTTCCCACGTTTGGAGGCTGGTAACAACTCACTGAGGTAGGTATCGCAAAGCGGCGGTTCGGCCCCCAGACCAAGCCCGGCTAAAAACCGGAAAACGATCAATAACCCAACGTTTGGGCTAAATGCAGCGAGTAGCGTGAATACCGAATAGACAGCCAGATTAAACATAAAAGCTTTTTTCCGCCCAAACCGATCCGCCAAACCATTGAGCACGATTGCCCCGATAAACATACCCAAAAAGCTGGAGCCGAGCAGCAGGGGCAAAAGTTCATGAGCGACATGAAAATGTTCCTCCAAGACGGTACTGAGAACTCCCGCTAGGAAAATATCAAAGAAGTCAAAGAATAGACCGGTTCCGATTAACACCGTTGCTTTTTTGTGAAGGATGGTAATCGGTAGCCTGTCTAAACGCATGGCAATTGAAACATTTGACATTACACATTCCCCACCTTTTCATAATTGCTTTATAATTGATTGACTTTTCTGTAATTAATACCGAAAAAACTCTGGTTGTTCTTTTCACTGTATCATATTTCTAATATTTTTGTAAATGTCTTTTATGAAGAAAAGATAGAATGTTGTCTACCCAGAAGATCTCCAGATCATCCCGTTCGTTCACTGTTACTTCCGGCTCCTCTACCTGATCGAAGAGAACCTGAAAAAATCATTTCTATCATAAATACAAAAACCTGCTACTAATACAGTAGCAGGTTTTTGTAATAAATAACGATAGAGTTAACGAATGACAATCCCGTATTCTTTCAACCACATGTTCACTTGGATGAGGTATTCCAACAATTTGGTGATTCTGCCGTCATTGAGTTCTGTTTTTCCATCAATGACCGCTTCCACTTTCTTTTTGTCGATCAGCGGTAATACCGGGGAATTGGCATCGTTCAAAATCTCTTTCATCCAGCGCTTGACCGCTTGGAAATACTTCGGATTTTGTGCGGTCGGATAAGCACTTTTTCGGCGGTAGAGCACATCGTCCGGTAAATAGCCTTTCAGTGCGCGCCGCAAAATCCCTTTTTCGATGTTATCCACTGTTTTCATTTGATATGGGACATTAAACAGGTATTCCACCAAGCGATAGTCGCAGAACGGGACACGCACTTCAAAACCGACATAACCGCTGGTGCGGTCTTTACGGTCGAGCATGAACGGCAAGAAACGGGTGATAAAGAGATAAGACATTTCCCGCTGGCGCGCTTCCAACTCCGTTTCGCCGGGCAAGACCGGCACTTCGGCAATCGCTTCTTCGTATCTCGCCGCCACATATTCATCCGGGCGGACTTTAGCCAACGCTTCTGGGGACATGACCTTGCTTATGAAACCGGTGCTCACCAGCCACGGGAACGTGCGTGCATTCAGAAATTCTTCTTGGTGGAACCATGGATAACCGCTGAACACTTCGTCCGCCGATTCACCTGACAAGGCCACCGTCGCATCTTTTTTCATCTCTCTGAACAACAAATACAGCGACGTTTCCATTTCCCCGATTCCCGGCAAATCACGAGCTCGAAGCGGTACAAGTATGTTCTCCAGCAGTTCATCCGCATCCAGGACAATCGTGTGATGCTCGGTTTTCACATGTTCAGACACCCGTTTGACCCAAGGTTGGTCCAAATCGCGATGGAGCAAGTCTTCTTGGAAGTCTCGGTCACTGCCGACAAAATCGAGCGAATACGTATGGAGTGTTTTCCCTTCTTGGCTCAATTCTTTCCCAGCAATCGCCGTCAAACCGCTGGAGTCCAACCCGCCGGATAGCATCGCCACGAGCGGCATATCGGAAATCAGTTGGCGCCGCACGGTATCTTCCAAGATCTCGCGAATGCGCTCAGCAGTCGTCTCCACATCATCCGTGTGCGGTTTGCTTTTCAGCTCCCAATAACGGGTGATGCGTTTTCCTTCCCGCGTAAACACAACTGTATGACCGGCACGCACTTCTTTCACATCTTTGTACACCCCAACGCCAGGAGTGCGCATCGGCCCCATGCCGAATATCTCAGCCAACCCGTCCTGATCCAATTCCGGCTTGACAGCCGGATGCGCGAGCAATGCCTTGATTTCGGAAGCAAACAAGACGGCGCTTCCGCGTTCGGCATAGAAAAGCGGCTTGACCCCCAAGTGGTCGCGTCCCAAAAACAGCTTCTGCTCCGCTTCATCCCAAATGGCAAAAGCGAAAATCCCGTTCAAATGACGAACACAATCTTCACCCCATTCCAAATAGGTGTGCAACAGCACTTCTGTATCGGAATTGGTCTTGAATACATGGCCGCGCTCCTGTAACAGACGGCGCAACTCAAGGTAGTTATAAATCTCCCCGTTGTATGTCAAAGTATAAATCCGATCCCCTTGGCGATAAACCATTGGTTGAAGACCGCCTTCCGGATCGATCACAATCAAGCGACGATGCGCCAAAGCGGCCCTTTGCGACAGCCAAAATCCGTCCGCATCCGGTCCGCGATGGCGAATGGCCTGGGCCATTTTTTCCAAGACTGGCTGCTCACCCGAAAGATCTTTTTCCCAATCGATCCAACCGGCGATACCACACATGTCTACCATCTCCTATCCATAACTGTAATGGAAAGCGGCTCCTACTCAATCATACAGTTCCATTTTTTAAACAAACCGTTTTATAAACGACGCAGTGTCAATTATAATACTGTTAACGGTGATTGCAATGATCAATCTCAGACGATTTGTCGATTATACGACAAATAGAATATATTTATTTATTAATTAACAAAAAGATAACAAAGGAGGGGGAACCCATGTCATCCAAACCCCAAAAATTGGATCCCCGAGTCATCCGCACGCGCCAAATGCTGAGAAACGCACTCATCGAGCTGATCGGCGAAAAAGGCTTTAGTGCGATCACTGTGCAAGACATCACCCAGCGTGCCACCCTCAACCGCGCCACCTTCTATTTGCATTACCGAGACAAAGAAGATCTGCTCGCGCAAAGCGTAGAAGAGATATTGAAAGAATTGGTAACCGGAATGAAGGAATGCCGGATCATCGACTACGACATTGCCGATTCGGACGGAAATGTTGTTCAGCCGCTTCCCGACCTGGTCTATGTATTTGAGCATGTTGCCAAACACGAGAAATTTTATAGAGTGATGCTCGGCAAGAAAGGGCAACAAAGCTTTTGGTTCCGGCTCATGGACGTTTTTGTCAACGTCTTGGACAGCCGCCTGGAACAAAGTATGACCCAAGAGATCCAGCCCAAAGTGCCCAAAGAGATCTTGATCCATTATGCCGCTTCTGCATATTTGGGCGTCATTTCCTGGTGGCTGAAAAACGATATGCCCTATTCACCTCACGACATGGCCAAACATTTGACACGCTTGAGGGTACAGCATCTGCAAATCCCTCCGCTGGAACTTCCACCGGAGCCTAACGGATAAAATAAAAGAAGCCGCTGATCCCACTGTGAGACAAAGCGGCTTTTTGGGTCTTCCCCAATCGGAGACCTTAATGGGATTTCGTCTCCATGCATTCACCTGGTTGGAGATTGGAACAGTTTCGCCCGTAACTGATAGCAATGTGGTAGGGCTGTTCGAAATCTAACTAAGCTCCTTTTTGGCTGTCTCTTCATGAACAACTTCTTTCGACGTAGTGATCAGTGAGAGGATGATCATCGCGAAGAAACTGGTGGCGATTCCGTACATAATCGGATTGGTTGAAGTAATCCCTTCAATCGCTAACCCGGCGATGATGACCAAAGTACTGATGATAATGGAATAAAATCCTGCTTTCGCAGTTGCCCTTTTCCAGAAAAACCCTAACACAACAGGTACGAATATGGCTCCAGAGAGAATCGCATACGCTACATCCAGTGCAACTAATACATCTCGAATCCAAAGGGCAAAGGCGATCCCAGTCAACCCTACCAGCAAAGTTACGACCCTGGAAATGGTCATTAACCGCTTTTCATCTGCATTTTTGAAGAAAAATGGTTTGAGTATATCATTGGTGATTAATGTGGATGAGGCGAGCAGTGTACCTGATGAAGTTGACATCAGTGCCGAACACACACAAGCCAGCACAAGTCCCAGCACACCGGGCGGGAGAATTTTTACTGCCATAGCAGCAAAAATATTTTGCGGATTATCGATGTTTGGTATGACAATAACGCCGCACATCCCAATGATGCTGATCGCAATCGCATAAGCAATGCTAAAAACACCAGCAGAAATACTGCCTGTACGAGAAATTTTTTCTGTTTTTGCTGTAAATGCCCGTTGCCAAATATCTTGAGAAATAATCAATCCAAGTGTATAGAGCAGGAAATATTGAAAGATCTGGGTTAATCCAATGTGAGTCACATCGAAATGAGTACTGGGTAATTTGGAAACCAGATTTGACCAGCCACCTGCTGCATGTAAGCTCATGGGCAACATGATGATAAAAATCCCTGTGGCTTTGATCACAAATTGAATAATATCCGTTATGGTGACACTCCACATACCACCTAGCAGCGTATAAAAAAGTACGATCCCGCCTCCGGTCACCATGGATAAATTATTATCCCAACCGAGTACTGCATGAAAAATGGTTCCCATTCCAATCACTTGTGTAACAGAAACCATGAGTGTATAGATACTAGCCACAACGGCACTTAGATACCTTGTTTCGGTATTATACCGTTTGCCTAACAATTCGCTGATTGTTTTCACTTTTTCCCCAAAGAGGGGCTTGATCATAAAAATCCCCAACAGAAGTATCCCTAAGCCAATCATGACCACAAACCACATACCTGATATTCCATACTGATAACCCAGCTTTGCCGTTCCAATCGTAGAAGCCCCACCCAAAATGACCGCCGCCATACAACCAAAAAACATAAAGAATCCTAAATTCCTTCCGGCTAAGACATACTCTTCGGTTGTTTTGGCTTTCATTGAACCGTATACACCGATCACGATCATCGTACCAAAATAGATTAGAATAACAATGATATCAAGCAATTGCATCATTGTCCCTCCTCCATCAATCTCTTCTTTTTTAGGCCGCTGAAAAATGCTTCTTCATACTTTGTCAGTGCCTCATCCAGTATTCCCAGTCCTCGTCAATTTGCTGTTTGGTGACAGTCAACGGCGGACTCTCTTTTGTATTGGCATAAGGAATCTGGTAAGTAAGACCGTTCGGCTGCAAAAATTTCCGGTATTTGCTTTTCGAACTTACTTACGCTTAACGCCCCCATGGAACGTCCATGAAAACAACCGGTAAATGGAAGGACATAAAGGCGCCTCGTGACGTATTTGGCTAGAACCTATTTCAAAATTGGTGTTGTTCATTGTAATCTGAAAGTATGGGCAGACACGAGTTAACTGATCAACAGTGGAAAATAATCGAGCCGCTGATTCCTCCAAGGAAGCCGGGAGCAGGAAGACCTCCGGCAGATCCCAGAAAGACTTTAAATGGAATCCTCTACGTTCTCAAAACGGGATGTCCTTGGGCAGACATGCCGCGGAAATATGGATCGCCAACCACTTGTTGGCGCAGGCTGCATCAATGGACGGAAGACGGTACATGGGAACGAATATGGAAAGCCCTTCTTTCACAGTTGGATGCACAATCGAAAATAGAATGGGCTCAAGCCTTCCTCGACGGTAGCTTTGTACCGTCGAAAAAAGGGGGTCTGAAGTAGGGAAAACCAAGTCGGGGAAGGGTTCCAAGGTCATGGTGGTGGCAGACGGAAATGGTCTGCCGATTGGTATTTATGTCACAAGTGCCCAACCCCATGAGAGTCAACTTGCTCGATTGACGATGGAATCAGTGTGTGTCCCTCAAAAACGGGGGCGCCCCAAAAACCGTCCCAAGGAATTGATAGCTGATAAGGCATATGATAGTCGTGCCTTTCGAAACTGGTGAAGAAAAAGAGGCATCAAGATCTGCATCCCCACCATCCAACGTCGAAAACGACGTTCTCCCAAGAAGGGTCGTCCCATCAAAGTCAGTTCCAGTTACCAACATCGTTGGAAAATTGAACGTTGCTTTGCCTGGATGGATAACTACCGTCGCCTGGTTGTTCGTTATGAACGATTTGTCGAACATTACAAGGCTTTTTGTCTGGTTGCACTTATTCTATGGTGTGTCAATCGTATTTTGAAATAGGTTCTAGCTTGATCGCTCCTTCAACCGCTTCGGTTCCACTATTGCAAAGAAATAGCAGTCTAATCCCTCGGGTGTGATTTTTCCTAATTTATCTGCCAACCGGAACCCAACTTGTTGACACCGCGATTTTCTCCCTTCCCTTTTCCCCATTTTTAATTACAGCAATTTTTATGCCAAGATTTATTCTATATAGTGTTTTTTTAATTTTCTCTCCATAGTTGTAGTGGGCTGATTTTTCTAGCTCTGGTGATTCTGTATTCATGCATTTTCATGTTCGTTCCATTCTATTTCTTTCTGAACAGCTATTTATCCCTCTTCCTTTTCACTTCTCTCCTCAGCCGATTCAATTTTGAATAACAGTCCGTATACCCGTTCATTCAAAAATGAATAAGTACCCAGCCCAGTGAAAGTCAACATGTCCTGATGACCAGAATCAAAAAAAGACCGTCTCCCATCGAACTGGGATGACGGTCGTGATGTCATCATCATTGAATCGCCAACATCCGATCCAGCGCCACTTTGGACCAATGAGTGGTTTCCGGGTCCACTTTGATCTGGTTGACCACATTGCCTTCCACCAGGTTTTCCAGTGCCCACAACAGATGCGGACGGTCGATCCGGTTCATTGTCAGGCACGGGCACATCGTTGTGCTGAGCAACATGATTTTTTGTTCCGGATGCTCCTGAGCCAGACGTTGGACCAGATTGACTTCTGTGCCGATCGCCCATTTACTTCCCGGCGGGGCGGCTTCAATCGTGCGGATGATGTAATCGGTAGATCCGTTTTCATCAGCCAGTTGCACCACTTCAAACGAGCACTCGGGATGGACGATCACTTTCATTTCGGGGTCGCGTTCGCGGACGCGGTGCACGTGCTCGGGCAGGAATTTTTGGTGAACGGAGCAGTGCCCTTTCCACAGGATCATGCGCACGTCTTCCCGGTGGCAATGATCATCCTCAAATTCTCCCGTCTCAGGGGCCCAGATGATCATATGCTCCAGCGGGATGCCCATTTTGTACGCGGTGTTGCGCCCCAGATGCTGATCAGGCAGGAACAGGATGCGCTTTTTCCGCTCAAACGCCCATTTCAACACGGCCTCCGCATTGGACGACGTGCAGGTCGTCCCGCCGTGACGACCAACAAACGCCTTGATCGCCGCCGTGGAGTTCACATAGGTAACTGGAATCACCGTGTCACCGAACTCTTCCTGAATCACTTCCCACGCTTCTTCCACTTCATCGATATCCGCCATGTCAGCCATGGAGCAACCCGCTTTCATATCGGGCAGCACGACAATCTGTTTATCCGTGGTCAGTGTGTCGGCCGTTTCGGCCATGAAATGAACGCCGCAGAAGACGATATATTTGACATCATGCAGTTTCTCTGCGATTTTGGCCAGTTTCAGCGAATCCCCACGATAGTCGGCGAATTGGATCACATCATCCCGCTGGTAGTGGTGGCCCAGGATCACCAAGTCAGATCCCAGCCGACGCTTCGCTTCCCTGATGCGTCGATCTAATTCCTGGTCGGAGAGCGTGCGGTATTCTTCCGGTAGATCCTGATGCACCGCGGTCAACATGTCGATCATCGCTCATCCCCCTTTTCTCCCGTCCAATCCAAACTGATATCCAACGCCTTGGCTGAATGCGTCAACCAGCCTAGCGAAATGCCGTTGACGCCGGTTTCCGCCACTTCCCGCACATTGTCCGGTGTGATGCCCCCGGATGCTTCCGTCCAAACCCGGCCGTCGATCAAGCGTACCGATTCCCGCAGCTCGGCGGGTTTCATATTGTCCAGGAGAATGGCATCCACGTCCAGTTTCAGTGCTTCCTTGACCTGTTCCAGCGTGTCGCACTCCACTTCCACCTGCACCATGTGCCCTACGCGTTCCCGCACGCGGCGAACGGCCGCTTCCAAACTGCCTGCCAGCGCCACGTGGTTGTCCTTGATCATCACACCGTGACTCAGACCGTAACGGTGGTTGGTACCGCCGCCGATTCGCACGGCGTACTTTTCCAACAGTCGCAATCCCGGCGTCGTTTTGCGTGTGTCGAGGATGACACAGTTTAATCCTTCCACTTGGCGCACGACCTGACGGGTCACTGTCGCAATGCCGCTCATTCGCTGCATGAAGTTCAGCGCCACACGCTCCCCTGTGAGCAGGGCGCGCGTCCGGCCGGTCACGCGAGCCACAGCGGTGTACGCCGCCACTTCGTCTCCTTCTTCCACCAACCATTCAAACCGCACATCTGCATCCAACAGGCGGAACACGCGCTCCGCCACGGGCAGGCCGGCGATGACACCCGGTTGTTTGGCAATAAATACGGCCGCGCTTTCATGATGCTCTTCCGCCAAAGCTTCCGTCGTAATGTCGCCTGGCCCGAGGTCTTCATTCAATGCCGTTCGAATGACGGCCTCCAGTTCCAACGGGTTCATCTCCCCCGCCCCTTTCTACACCACGCGGTGTTTTTTCGCCCATTCCTCCAGGGTTTCCGGAAAATCCGCCCGATAGTGTCCACCGCGGCTTTCCTGACGCCACAAAGCCGATTGCAAAATGGCTTGTGACACGCTGATCATATTGCGGCACTCCCATGCGGAGACGGGTACTTCGATTTCCATCTCGCGCAACGCGTTCAACCCTTCGGCCAAGCCCTGCGCCGTTCGAACGATGCCTGCCTTTTCCCACATGATCGTCCGAATTCGATCTTTCCACTGTTCCATTTGCGTACGATCCGTGAACAGTTCGGCAGCAAGCACTTGATCCGGCCCTTTCTCCCGCGGCGGCAGGTGCGCCATCCGTTCCGCCACCCGTTGGGAGAAGACGGCTCCCTCCAACAGGGAATTACTTGCCAGGCGGTTGGCGCCGTGAACGCCGGTGCATGCCACTTCCCCGCATGCAAACAAGCGGGAAAGTCGCGTTTGCCCGTATGAATCGGTCCGTATTCCGCCCATGATAAAATGTGCGGCAGGCGTGACCGGTATCGGGTCCCTTGCTGAATCGATTCCATGTGATTTGCAATAGCGATCAATCGTGGGGAATCGACGGGCGAAACGATCGCCGATCACGCCAGCATCCAGAAAGACACGGCGCCCTTGTTGCATTTCGCTGTAAATCGCCCGCGACACTTCATCTCGCGGTGCCAAGTCGCCCCATTCATGATACCGTTGCATGAATGCTTCACCGCGATCATTGATCAAAGTGGCACCTTCGCCGCGCACTGCTTCCGAAACCAAAAACATCGGATTTTGTTCCACTGCCAATGCAGTGGGATGAAACTGGACGAATTCCATATCCATCAGTGGCACTCCCGCCCGTCGGGCCATGGCAAACCCGTCACCCGTGGATACGAGGCCGTTGGTTGTAAAACGGTACACTTGACCGCATCCGCCCGTGGCAAGCACGACGCCGTGCGCCAAATACAGCGTCGCACCCGCTTCAGCGTCGGCCGCGAGCACACCAACACATTCCCCGTCAGATACAACCAAATCCACTACCATCGTATGGGAGATCAGGTTCACGTGCGGGCGCTTCGCCACCTGCTGGAGCAATGCCCGGGTGATTGCCGCACCCGTCGCATCCCCTTCGGCATGCAGAATGCGCGATGCACTGTGGGAACCTTCGCGTCCCAATGCCCATTGCTCGCCGTCACGGTCGAATTTCGCTCCCAACTCCGTCAGCAGTTGAATCGTTTTGGGCGCCATGTTCACCAACACATCCACCGATGTGGGATCACAATGCTGAACGCCCGTCCGCAACGTGTCCTCCCGATGCAGTTCGGGGGAATCCCCCTCGCCGACGGCGGCGGCGATCCCGCCTTGTGCCCGAAATGAATTGCTTTCTTCCTCACGTGCTTTGGTGAGTATGATCACTTCACCTGTATTTCCCAGTAACAGGCCGGTCATCAATCCCGCTATACCACTGCCCACCACGATATAATCCGATTGTACCGTCCGCATATATTTGTGATTCCTTTCACATAATCAACTCAACCGATCACTCTTATTGTTGATATGATCCGGCTTATTGTCAACTGCCAATTTTGAGCTGGTGAAAACGGTTACGAATCTATAGGGAGGAAATTGTTTTCCCCTTTCGTTATAATGAAATGGAGTTTGAACACTTTGCTAATCACTGAGCAAAAAAAGGGAGGGAACAGCGCCGGTCAAGGGTTTCCGGCGTTTGAATCAGATGAATCGGATCTACCTGGATCATGCAGCCACCACGCCCGTCCGGCCGGAAGTGCGCGCAGGTGTTATCCAATATATGGAATTTGAATTCGGCAATCCCAGCAGTTTACACGATTGGGGACAACACGCCCATGATGCGGTCGAGCATGCTCGGCAACAACTCCTGCGCGCACTGGGAGCCGGAAGCCCTCGGGAAATCGTGTTCACCGGCGGAGGAACGGAATCCAACAACTTGGCCATCCAAGGTGCCGCGAAAAAGCGACGTCACATCGGGCGACACATCATCACCACGCAAATCGAGCACCCGTCAGTGTTGGAAACATGCCGGTCGCTGAAGGAGAGCGGCTTTGAGGTAACGGAGCTTCCGGTTGACGAAAACGGTCTTGTCCGGGTCGAAGATGTGGAGCAGGCTCTGCGTCCCGACACCATCCTGGTCAGCATCATGGCGGCCAACAACGAAGTAGGAACAATTCAGCCTATCGCGGAAATCGGCCGGTTGCTCCGTGATAAACACGTGCTGTTTCATACCGATGCCGTCCAGTTTTTCGGCAAGGTCCCTTTTTCGGTGCGTGATCTTCATGTCGATTTGCTGACCGTGGGCGCTCATAAAATCGGTGGGCCCAAAGGGGTCGGCGCACTGTACGTGCGCAAGGGCGTCCGTATCTCCCCTATTGTTCACGGCGGTGGACACGAACGCGGTATGAGGCCCGGTACTTACAATGTTCCCGCTATCGTCGGTTTGGGGATCGCGGCCGAACTGGCCGCCCGCGAAGCGGAAGAGACCCGGGAACGGCTCACCCGATTGCGCGACCGGCTCTGGCAGCGGATCGAAACGGAAATCGGGGAAGTACGGCTAAACGGCCATCCTGAACAACGTTTGCCCAACAACTTGAATCTCAGCTTCCATCGCATCGAAGGTCAAGCGGTGATGCTGGAACTCAATCGGATGGGGGTTGCCGTCTCCAGCGGTTCCGCCTGCAGCGCGGGAAAACACGCACCCTCTCACGTGCTGATGGCGATGGGACGCGGCCAGGATGAGGCGCATCAAAGCGTACGGATTTCACTCGGCAGTACGACGACCGAGGAAGAGATTGATGTGTTTGTCGAACGGTTGAAGGAAGTAATCGCGTATCTGCGGTCGTTGATTCGGTGAAACTCCACATGTTTGCGGATCAACGGTTTGATCAGGAGTGAGAGAAACGCCCTCTTTGTGACAAAGATCAGTACCTTAGTGGACATCAAGCTCTTGTTTTTCAAAGAGGCTATGTCCGTTAATCACATTTATGGAAAACAAAATACCAAAGGAAATTGAAGAAACGACACAACGCCTAGTACAGTCGATGGACAGAGCGTTCGAAAAAATGGACAAGATGGAAGAGCGTTTCGACCAGATTGACAAGCGGTTTGATAAGGTCATCGAACGACTGAATCGGATCGAGAAGCAACGGGTGGAAATCAAGCGAGTGAAACGATGGATATGGATCGCGATCATCATTTTTTTGATTCCAATAGTATTCGGAATATTGAACTCGATCTTTGTTCCAGTTTCTCCTTCTCACTGATTTTTGTAAACCATCTCATATATTTAGAAGAGAACTAACTTGTAGGGGGAAGGAATTTGAAAATATTGCTAGGATTATTCCTTCTCGTACTTGGAACTGCTGGGGTAATTTTATTTTGGGTGTTCAGATGGAAACCGAAAATACTTGAAAAACATATTATTTTCGATGTAATTGATTCTATTTTAGCGTTATTTCTCATGGATCTTGATCGTTTTTCGTTGGGTCTCTTCTTCCTTTTTATGGCGATATTTGGATTATGCATTCTTTGGTGGAATTAGAAAACTATACCATCTGCCTTGTGGATTTTGCCCAGCTTATATGCTGGGTTCTTTTCTGTCCTCTCCCCCCTTCAACCCGTTTGGTTTTTCGGGAAAGGATATGTCTATCGAGTTGCCAATCACTGGCCACTAATGATCCACACTAACAACGGCCTCGTTGCTTCATCGCAAAATTAAAACCGACTGCTGTTTGCAATCGGTTTGTCAACTGACTATTTTTTTACAATGGGAATCCAAACTTCGCACCGATAGTCTTCCGCCATGGTATCCCCCGGAGGATATACCTCCAGCTCGGGAGCTCCGGAGTGTTCATATCCTGTGGCGGGAAACCACTCTTGAAATATTCGGCTGAACACGCTCTGTATGGCTCCGGGGAGCGGACCGACACAGGTAAATATAGCCCAAGTGGAAGCAGGGATCGTGCTCACGGAGAACCCTTCCGCCGGTATTGTTGGATCGGCTTGAGTTCCAATCATATAGGTAAAATCTCCCCTACCCGGCTGCATATCCAAGCAGATCCCAAGCAAGTTCTCACCTGTTCCGATGGAGGCAAGCTTGGCAATGGTGCCATCTCGATGACATTTTTCCCAGAACTTCGGGATTTGGCGTGTGTGTTCTCCATCTTGACACGTTACTTGAATGGACTTGCCGATGACCGTGAAAGCCTCTTTCTCCACAATTCGATAATCCATTTCTTTGTCTCCCTTCAGTGATAGATGAAAGGTGATGCGGGGAAAAGCTTTAAGGCTAACGCCTGGATTTCGAGCCTCTGAGGGCGCAATGCCATGGATTTTTCGAAATGCTTTGGAGAAGGACTCAGGAGAATCATAGCCATATTTCAACGCTACGTCCAACTCCTTAGATGATGACGTTGTCAGCTCTTGCGCGGCTAATGTTAGTTTGCGTTTTCGTATATACTCGGCCACTGTCATTCCAGTCACCATGAAAAACATTCGTTGAAAATGGAACGTAGACACATAAGCAGCCTTTGCAATTGTTTCGATATCCAAACGTTCATCCAGTTTCTTCTCAATGAAGTCAAGAGCATCGTTCATCCGGTTTAACCAATCCAACCGCACCACCTCCCTTGGTTAATCGTACCACTGACTTATCAGGTAATCCTGTCATTTCATGCTTTCCGCGAACAGGTTCTTATTGCATCTCCCTAATTATCCAAAATTATACAAAAACATACTGAGGATCGAGAGTGGTGAAGATGATAATTCAAGCCGTTTATCGCAGGCGAAGTTCATATTGAATCGGGATTCACGAAAAAACGCCATCCTTTCTTATCTCTAAGGAAAGAATAGCGTTTCCGTCTTAGCGGTATTCTATTTTCTTAGCTTGATAGCGATGTGCGGTGACTATTATTTGGAAAACCGGAGGGGAACCTCCCAATAGGCCGGGTAATAATGGTCGATCGCATCCATAACAAGGATAAGCTGTTTGGGAGCATCCACAATATCATCAATGACCAGCGTATAATGATAAACGCCATTTTTGTTCTCTGCACTACCATAGAAGTTGTGTACTTTTCCTTTGTCGTCAACAAAGTGCCAATCCATTGAGCCCTGATAATTGTCAACCGGCTTTAACTCCACATTCACCGCAAGATTGTGGTTGTGTGAACCTTTTGAAGGCTCATGCCCCGCGTAAGTGATGGTGATCAAATTTCCTTTGTAGTTAAACGATACAGGCTGTTGCGAGACAGTTTGTGGGTTAAATGTGATGTGGGCATCTGCAGCTTCTTTTTTCACAATTCCTTTTAATCGGAAGAAGTATCCTTTCTTCAGTGGATGAAGATCGTACAGATCCTTCTTGGAAATCTCTCCAACGCCAATTTTCTGTACGGCACTGTTAAGGTGATTTTCCTCTCTCTTGCCGGATAGATCATCATGGGTAAGGTAAGCAAGGATTTTTCCTTGATTATCCGTAATTTCATAATCCATTTTCGGTGAATAATCACGTTGCGGGAATTGTTTTGCGATTCGTTGAAGCTGTTTCTTTTCTTGTTCATTTTGCTTTAACGAGTATTGTATAGACATCGCGCTCGGTGAATATAAAAAGTCATGCAACTGGACATCTACACCATGAAAAGTCCGCGTTTGATTAATGTGAGCGACTCTGGTAAAGGATATGCCTTTGTCTAGCTGTAGCGGTATAGACACATTCCAGCTCCCTTTGATTATTTTTTCATGATGCAGATCGAAGTGGCGCAATACATTCGCCGATATCCGTAGTGTTGCTTTGTTTGGCAGGGGCTCCGTGGGTATAAGGGTAAGGCGATGTTGGTTGGAATCCCCAGTATTGTCATGGCCATACGCCAGAACTTTCCCATTTTCATCCACCAAAGATGCGATGGGAGAATAGTTATCATTGCCTAATTTATAGAGAACCAATTTTCCATTTGCGTCTCTGATTTGGAAATCAACCGTAATGCGGGAAGGGTCGGCAATCACTTCTTTCAATTCGACCGTATACCCCGAACTGGTTATTTTTTTGTTAAGAGGGGCACTAAACCCGTTTTTTGCGGCTAGTTTCAATCCGCCATCATGGGAATCGAACCGATCGATCAGAAAAATGCTCTTCTTGACAAAGTTTGCAAACGCAGGTGACACTGCCGTCCCGATCCCAAGGAATATCGCTAAAATCGCTACGGTGGAACCGATCACCAGCGCCATTCTTCTGCGCCGAGCCCTTTTTTTCTTTATAGGTATGACGGGTTCATTTTCCTGCTCAGGTGACAGTTCCCGAATCTGGGCCATGATCTGCTCGGTGAAAGAGTCATGCAACACAGGTTCGTTTAACCATTCTTCCACCACTTGTTTTTCCTTTTTAAGCTCAGCTAAATGGGTTTGGCATGCCGAACAGGACCGAAGGTGTTGTTCCAAATCCGGGACTTCTTTCTTCTCTAAAAACCCGTCCCACCACTGCTCAAGAAGATTTTGTTTTGAACAAATCATAAATTTTTCCACCTTCCTGTTGTACTAGGCCTGCCAGATGTTTCTGCAATTGTTTTCGTGCACGATACAAGTGGTTTTGTACCGTGGTCATGGGTATCTGCAAAATCTCCCCTATTTCCTTATAACTCAACTCATCCATATAACGGAGCATGATCACCATGCGATAGTGTTCCGGCAATTGGTCCAAAGCTTGTTGCAACTCTTTTTTTCTTTCGCAACTTACCATCTTCTCTTCGGGACTGTCCGTTGTATTTGTTGCCGGAATTTCTACAATCGTATCCTTCGTGTAGACTTTCCTCTTTTGTAATTGCGTGTTGCATGTGTTTACCGCGATTTTATAAATCCATGCGGAAAAGGACTCATCCTGGCGATAACTTTGTAAATAGCGGTAAGCGCGAATAAATACCTCCTGTGTCCAGTCTTGGGCGTCATGCGTATTCCGGCATATGCGATATATTAATGCGTAGATACGTTGTTTATATCGGTCGATGATGAAGGCAAAAGCTTCTTTGTTTCCTTGTAGCACCTCTTGCACCCACTGCGATTCATCACGCAACTCAGTTCCTCCCCTCTCGTTGTTTCTATCCAATATTACCTTCACCTTTTCTATTTTCATTCGCTTATGAAAAAAAATTTATTGTGAAGTGAAGACCATAGTCAATCGGCTAACAAACGTATCCACAGAGGAGCACCAAGGGTGAAGGATCATTTATGCCCGGGCGGACAGTATCATCGGAGTAGAGGGAGCATTGGGCAAGTCTGGTGCCATTTCAGAAATAAGTGGAAATAAACTGTGGAAAGCAACGAAAATGCCCCTCTACCGCATCGCCCATCAAGTTAAGGAATCTTCACATCTCCGCTTGATGGGCATGAGATACCCCTTACAACATGCTTTTCAATAGTTAACGCTGTTCTAACTGGGTAACTCGCGTCAAATAATGAACTTCAGGCTGTGACTTTATTTTTGTTGAATGAATTTTCTAAAAAAAATATAGTAGAAGAAGGACATACCAACCGGTTAGTAGCGTTGGGTGGGAGGGAAGTTGATGAAATCTGATGGACAGCTTACTCACGAAACGAAAGTCCATTACAGAACCTGTCCTCTTTGTGAAGCTACTTGTGGTCTTGAGATTCATACTGTGAATCAAGAAGTGCTGACCATTCGCGGCGATTCTAAAGATCCGTTTAGTCGGGGCTATTTGTGTCCAAAGGGATATAGCTTAAAAGAATTCCATGCAGATCCGGATCGTATTAAAAAGCCTATGGTCCGTAGAGGAACGGAATGGCACGAAGTGACATGGGAAGAGGCATTTGCAGAGGTTCGCAAACGACTGCTCCCTATCATTAAAGAGCATGGACCGGATTCTGTCGGTATCTATCTGGGTAATCCCAACTCTCATAACCTTTCCGCCCAACTATATGCTCCTATGTTCATCCGGGCAATTGGTACCCGAAACAGATTTTCCGCCAGTACTGTGGATCAGATACCGAAGCAGCTGTCGTCTGAACTCATGTTTGGTGGGAATTTTAACGTTCCGGTTCCCGATGTAGACCGTACAGATTATATACTGGTGATAGGTGCCAACCCGTTGGTATCGAATGGTTCTCTGATGACCGCACCCAATATGAGATCGCGAATAAAGGCGTTAAAAAACCGGGGCGGCAAGTTAGTCGTAATTGATCCTGCCCGGACTGTTACAGCAAAAGCGGCCGATGAACATCACTTTATCCGTCCGGGAACGGATGCTTTATTTCTCTTTGCGCTCGTTCATACTCTTTTTGAAGAGGGATTGGTGAATTTGGGAAGGCTGGCAGAACACTTGGTCGGTTTAGACGAAGTGAGAAAGTTGGCTCAGGAATTCTCTCCCGAGGCAGTGTCCCCCTTGTGTGGAATACCTGCCGACACCATCCACCGTTTAGCCCGTGAGGTTGCTTCAGCGCCAACAGCAGCGGTTTACGGTCGAATGGGGACATGTACACAGGCTTATGGGACAATCAACAGTTGGCTGGTTGATGTGTTGAATATCTTAACCGGAAACTTAGATCGTCCAGGCGGTGTGATGTTTCCAACACCTGCTGCAGCAAAAAGCTCTGGGAAGAAGCGCAGAATCCGTTACGGCCGGTTTCACAGCCGTGTTCGAAACATGCCTGAAGTTATTGGAGAATTGCCTGCTGTCTGTATGGCCAAAG
This sequence comes from Polycladomyces subterraneus, assembly GCF_030433435.1. Taxonomy (NCBI): domain Bacteria; kingdom Bacillati; phylum Bacillota; class Bacilli; order Caryophanales; family Thermoactinomycetaceae; genus Polycladomyces; species Polycladomyces subterraneus. Next base: position 33,536 of record NZ_JANRHH010000031.1, on the reverse strand, counting down.
AAATGGAAGTACCTGGCCCCGGGCAAATCAAAGCGTTTATTACAATTGCCGGGAATCCGGTTCTCTCAACACCAAATGGCAACCGGCTTCAGAAAGCTTTCGAGAACCTGGAGTTCATGATTAGTATTGATTGTTATCTTAATGAAACAACCAGATATGCGCACGTGTTCCTGCCAGCGCCTTCACCACTGGAACATTCTCATTACGATATAACATTTTATCAACTATCGGTAAGAAATATTGCCCACTATTCCCCACCTGTGTTTGATTTGCCAGCAGATCAGCTGGACGAGTGGGAAATCTTGCTTAACCTGATGGCCGTTCTTAGTGAAAAAGAACTTGGCAGTGATCCGGTAAAGGCTTTGGACGATTTCGCTATAATGCAGTTGATCCAACAAGAGGTGAAAAATCCAAATTCATCGATAGCGGGCCGTGAACCGAAGGAAATAATGTCTCAATTGAATGCGGATCGGGGTCCAGAACGAATGCTTGATTTCTTACTGCGGGTGGGACCGTATGGCGACCACTTCAGATCCAACCCGGAAGGCTTAAGCTTGGCTGTCCTGAAAGCCAACCCGCATGGCGTCGACCTAGGGCCGCTTGTACCCCGCATTCCGGAAATTCTGGCTACACCATCGGGAAAAATTGAGTTGGCTCCAGATTTGCTGGTTGAGGATGTAAAGAGGCTTCGGAAAATGCTTCGGGTATCTCCGAGTGAGAAGATGGTTTTGGTGGGAAGACGGAATTTGCGCTCCAACAACTCGTGGTTCCATAACATAGAAACATTAGTAAAGGGAGACAATCGTTGTACACTGTGGATTCATCCCGATGATGCAGCGCGACTGGGACTGTCCAACGGAGAAGAAGCGGTAGTCACCTCTCGCACGGGCAAGATTCAGGTTCCGGTTGAGGTCACGGAAGATGTGATGCCTGGTGTTATCAGTCTTCCACATGGCTGGGGACATAATCTTCCAGGTATCCGTCTCGAAACTGCTAATCGATATGCCGGAGTCAACTACAACATACTATCTGATGAACTAGCCGTAGACGAACTATCCGGGAATGCGATTTTGAATGGAATTCCTGTGGTTGTTATGAAATCTCACCCCGAAACGGTGTAGCGGATCAGCATAAGTTAGGTGAGAATTCCTGTTACTCCCCCTCACCAAGGAGGGGGAGTCAGCCTGTTAGTTGAGGACCTTTCATTTAGATCAATCCTCCGTTTTACGAGAGATGGTCTAATCTTGCGCGGCGGGGGTGTCCTGAAGCGCGTACTTCTGCCGTGCTCTGAACACAGTCATCACAATCTTCCTGCTGGTGAGATCGTGGTTGGTATACTGACCGCGTTCAAAACTTTCCTCGAGATACGTCAGCTACTCACTCCCCCCAACGAACAACAAAAAAAGCCCCGCACTCCCAAGCGCTAAGGTTGGTCGCCTGCCTTGGGTTAGAGCTTTTTCTGTACAACTATCCAGCGACTGACCCACAATTGCAGCGGTCGTGCGCTCACACTTCTGATCGAGAGATTCACGTCGTAGCCTTATTTTACTATCCTGATTGGGACTACTCGCTTCATCGGTATTTCCGACAGAACAGCATTTTGATGCATTGGTAAATGGATTGGACACCACATTGTGGATTTTGCTTGCCCAGCTTTTATGCTGGGTTGTTTTCTGGCCGTCTGCCGAGAATACAATATTGCAGTAAGCGTTGAAGCGCCGGTACCGCAAAAACATGACTCGTTGAGGTCCCGTCACATCCACACACAAAAAAAGAGAGGGTTTCCCCTCTCCCCAACACCCGTAAATCAGTATATGCTAGGAGCGGTCCCCCATTGTACAAACAGTTGTTTAAAAATGGGACTTCTGAGCGGGGGTTATTGACCTGATTCCAACGTTGGAGCAAATGGATGGAACACAAACATGATTGAAAGATGCAGGAGGATGTGTAACGGTTTCCTCCAGTCAGAAGAAATTCGAAAAGAAATCGAGCAAGCCGCCCCAAACGGGCGGCTCTTTCCCTCTCTCCCCCTCACACAAACGGTGGGTCCCACAGCCGCTTGCGCCAGCCCAACCGTTGCCACACCACGTTGCCGTGTTTGTCCAGCCGGACATTGACGCCAAACGGCAGTTTTTTGTCGTACCAAAAGCGAACATCGCTCCATATGACTTCGTACCCGTCTTGCAACTCGCGACAGGTGACGTGCACCCATTGGGCAAAACTGAGAAACGCCCGCACCCCGTCCGTTTTCATACTCGCCCGGATTGCCGAGTGCTCCTGTGCCTTGGGGTAGAAATCTTCCACCCGCACCGAACGCCCCGACACTTTCCCTGTATAAAATCCATCCTCCGTTTCTACGACAAACAGCCAATGGAACCAGTGAAACGTGGGCAATACATGGCAAACTCCTTCCAAACCCGTTTCCCTATACACTCGGTCGATCACCCGCCGATGATGCCACGCGCGAACAACAATATACCCGACGGTGGCCGCATACACCCAACCAAACACCTGACGCGGGTCGGCTCCTTGGTACCACCACCACAACCCTCCTAGATGCACCACAAACAAAAACGGCTCAAAGATCGCCAAAATATCGAGGTGAAACCATTTTTTCACGAATGGTCGGGCGATTTGCACACCGTAGGTGTTGAACAAGTCCAAGATCACATGAAAGATGACGGATAGCAATATCCAGCCGTACAACGTCCAAAAATGATCCCACACTTGATATCCAGCGGCCAACGGAACTCCAATCACCGCCGGCCAGATGAACCAAGCGGGAATCGAATGCGTGACACCCCGGTGATGACGAATGTAGGCGGAATATCCTTTCAATCGCACCACGCTGTCAAAATCCGGCGCATTGGAACCCACCACCGTTCCCACCATCACCGCCTGGGCCAAGGTAGGGTCACCGGATATCGCCGGGTCCAAATACGACAGCCCGGCCATGGTGAATCCGAACAGCAGATGGCTTCCCGTATCCAACGACATTCTCCCCTTTCTCTTGCTGAACACTTCCCGAATAAACGAGAGAGTGAGACAATCCATCCCCGGTGTACCCGGTAAAATGGATCACCTCACTCTCTTTCTCCCCCGTTTCCCGTTGCCTTCGAAAACGCCCCAATACAGAGAAGGGCGGGAGTGGAAACCTGTCCTCCTTTGCCCGCCCGGCCTGCCAAAGGCGACAAAATGCCCGTCGAAAACGTTCTTGAAATCATCGAGTGACGAACTTGTTGATTCTTACGAAGAAACGGAAACCGGGTCGATTTCATCTTTACTCCCTCCATCTTCCACAGCCCGATCGCCCACCAAATCCAAACGGCGATCGACATTAAACCAGTAAAACCATTGCTCAGGACAGGCGCGGATCGCTCTTTCCAGAAAACCGTTCAACCGGTTGGTCGCTTCCAGGGTTTGATTGGACTCGAAATACTTGTACAGGTGAACGGGCGGTTCGATCACCATGCGATGACATAAGCCCCGCTCACGGTATCCGTAAAAGGGGATCACCGGTACCTGCTCTTGCAAAGCCAATTGGGCCGCTCCCCTGGGACTGCGCGTTTGTCTGCCGAACATCAGCGCGCGCGGAAAATTGGGCCGCCAAAAATCCCCCAAGAGCAGAATGACACCACCTTCGCGCAAATGCTGCCGCAACTTGCGCAAAAGCGTCAGCGGCGGGGTATGGTCATAATCCAATCCTTGGCATCCGAGTGATTGCATGCGGAGATACAGGGGGCGCAACTCTTCACTCCCCGCCGTCACCACGGTCAGGCAGGGATAACGTTGTGAGAAGTACCAGTAATAATAAAAATAATTGCCGACATGAGGAGTAAACAAAATGGCCCCTTTTCCGTTCTCCAGCACCCGTCTCAGATGTTCTTCCCCTTCGACCGTAAATCTTGCGCAGTTCCCGATCGACTCGGACGGTACATCGACCAGAATCTCATACAATGTAAGGACCCCGTGCTCAAAATACTGTCGGGCGATGCGATGGATTTGCCTGGAAGTTCGTTCCGGCAACAATTGGTACAGATTTTCCCGGATTTTCCGTCTCAACGAAAAACCTACCGTAAAAAGCAACAAACCCAACCATCGGCACATCCATTCAACCAACGGACGCGGCATCCGCCGCAACCAATACGAGACCGTCTGCATCCTCCGTTCACTCTTCGTCAATTTGCCGATCCATTCGTACAAACGTTTACCTCCCCTCCAAAAAGTGACGCTGATACCGTCGGATTACGTGTGATGTTTCCAGCACTACCAACCAATCGAAGGTACCAAAGATCGGGTCGTATGCGGGCTGGGCCGCCAATTTGGCTCCCAAACGACCATACCCTTTGAGCAGAGGAGGAATGGTCCGCATGATCGCTTTCTCCTGCCCCGTGATGTCGATGAGTTCCAACCCTTCTACTTTCCGGTCAGGAAGTGGTTGAATCCCGAATTCGTCGGTCAACATCCCCTTCCAATGCAGCCAACTGTAAACCCGGTTCAGATCTTCTCGTTCTATTGACGGCAAACTGGCGCAACCGATAAGGTACCGAAACCTATGCCGTTTCAGATAATCCGCGATACCAGCCCACAAATATTGAATCGTTTTTCCGTCGCGGTATTCCGGTGCGACGCAACTCCTCCCCAACTCCAAGGTGACCGATGCCGCACTTTGAAAAGCGGAAAGGTCAAATTCCGTCTCGGAATAAAAGCCACAGTGACGACGAGCCCGGTCACCCGGCAACAAACGATACGTACCGATCACTTCCCCCCGGTCAGGTTCCACGACGATCAGATGGTCGCAATACGGGTCAAACTGATCGCATTCCAACCGTTGGGGATTGCATAGTAACGCATTCTTCATTTCTTCGACAAACACACGGTAACGCAAGCGGAAGGCTTGTTGCCGCTCCTCCTCATTTTCCGCCAACTTGACTGTCAGCGGAGTGAGTGTCTCTATCGTTTTCGCCATGAGGGACCCCCTCCTTGGGGAAATGTCTGTTTACCGGGATCGAAGGAATTGTATCAAACGCCTGTGTAGCGAAGATTGAGCCCCTATTGCGCAATCGTTAAAAAACAGAGGGCTTATCCCATCGGAACACAAGAGTACAAGCAACTTCCCTCTATGAATGTCAAATATCCCCTGACTTTGACACCAATTGCATTTCCGCTGGTACAGACAAGCCGCCTGCAATTTGATACAATGGCCGATGAATAGGGTTGGAAAGGAGGGGAGTGTTCAATGCAGCCAACGAGATCGGAACGTCGAAAGCAGTTGAAAAAGCGGAGGAGAATGGTATTTGCCACCGTAACGGGATGCTTCCTGTTGACCGGCTTCATCCCCGCACAAACGGCGCAAGCGCCTGTCGGACAACATGTGTTGAAAGAAATCTCTGGCGATTATTACACCTATACCCCGTCGTCCGTACCCACTTCTAACGACCAACAACAACCTGTTGTCCATCCGTCAGGCCAAAACGATGCGTCTAAAAACCATGTATCCCGTTCTGCCGACTATCCGTCACAGTTTCCTCATTTGCCGGCGGTTGCGATGAAACCGGAGAACAAACCATCCATCACCGCACCTACATATGAACAATCGAAACCGAATACCGGTCGTACCAACGGAAATACATCTACAAATGAGAGGGAACAACCCGCCTACGAACCGAACCCTGCTCCGGAACCGGCATCTTCTGATCAACCATCACGGAAACCCCGTCGGGATGACTCGGGTCAACCATCCCAATCCGAACCGAGCAATCCGCCGGATTCCCAATCGCCACCGCCACAGGAGCAACCATCTCAACCTCCCGATGATCATGGCGATCAAGGGAATAATGGCAACAACGGGGGTAACGGATTGATTGGGGGCATACTGGACCCGTTACTGAACACGGTGAACAAAACCTTACCATGAAAAAGCGAACCGGCATCGAATGATGCCGGTTTAGTTTGTTGACAGAGTCCCGGGGGTTCATTTTCCTTCCCCGACCCACTTAATAACCGTTTGAGGGGGGAGTGCTTGGTAAGTCACCACCCAGGAAAACATTTCCTCCTTACACACCCCTAGTATGGCATTTGAAAATGATAGATTGCTTCGCCAATCGAAATCAGGATATTCCCCAGCCTTTCGAAATCGACGATGGTGGTAGGATTTTGTCCATGGATCATTTTCATGATACTTTCCTAATCGCCAACTAAAACGAAAACCAGCGAGGGTTCTTCCGGTGCTGTGACATTTTCACTTTCATCCGCCGTGACCGACCAATAGATATCGTTTTAGTACTACAGTGGAAATCCCCTGTTTCTTGGCTTTGTTCACCAAAATTTTGATGGCGATTATCACATCATCCAGAAGACGAAAACATATTTACCTCACACCTAAAACGATTTCTCCTTCATGGAAAAACTCTATTACATACCCGTCAGATGGACAATATAGCCATGTGTCATAACTCACAGCAGTAGCATCATCAATTACTCGAAGTATCGTTTGCAAATCACTTTCTACAGCAGGCAACTGGCTTCATCCCATATAATATATACAATGCTATTTAATTGAGGTATTTCTCTTTTGAGATACTTTATGATTTCATCACTGGATTCCATATAAAATCGATTCTTTACTTTTTCCCAATCAATCCGCCCCCAATCAGTAAAAGGATATTTCTCTCCAAGTTCGGTGAATAAACGGTTTGTTTCCTTTTTCGAAAGTACTTTGCAATTCCTGCCCAAAGCATGGATACATTCTTCAAATAAAGTCACATTCGATAGCCTCCTAGCCCTCTATACGCGCCCTGTATTAATATAGAACCGGCATCATACAAAGCCGGTTCCCGATGTTGACAAACTACCTCTCCAATATGCCGGTGTTATTACTCTGCCCGTTCAGCACCTGAATCACTTTTTTCCTATTTTACCAGCCACATCGTTGATGCTCAGCACCGAGTACAACACGTCGGCCAAGAGAATCACCGCAGCCATGACGATCATATATTCCAAGGTAAACAAGCCTTTGCGGTGCCACTCCAATCAACAAAAAACCAGCGGTAGAACCGCTACCGCTGGTAACGCTGGTCCGATTACTTCGCCAACTCGTAAATCGCCTGCGCATAAATAGCCGTCGCTTTCAACAGATCGTCCACCATGATGTGTTCATCCTTTTGGTGTGCCGTCTCTTCGCGACCCGGGAACAGCGGACCGAACGCCACACCGACATCCAGCGCACGGGCATAGGTGCCGCCGCCGATGGCGAGCAATTCGGCTTGTTGCCCGGTTTGCTCCTCATACACCTGGGAGAGCGTGCGCACCAGCTCGTGGTTTTTGTCCACAGCATGGGCCGCTTTGTGATCTACATCCTCGACACGCAACCCGTACGGACGGGCCAGTTCGTCGATCTCCCGCAAAATCGTTTCATGATCGCCGGAAATGGGGTACCGCACGTTGATCCGCACCAAGTGAGACTGCTCCCGTTCATACTGGAACACACCGGCGTTGACCGTCAATTTGCCCACAATGTCATCGGACTGCGCCAGTCCCATCTTTTCACCGAAGAAGCTGTCCACCAAATAACGATGGGCGAAATTCACATAGCGCTGACCGTCCGCATCCAACTGTACTTTTTCCTTCAGGAACCGGATCAGTTCCAGCGCGGCGTTCAACCCCTTGCCCGGCTCGGAACCGTGGTGTGAAACTCCCTCCAGCACCAACATCAGGTGATCATCCGCTTCCTCGGCATAGCCCCGGATGCGGCGGCTGAGCAGAAACTCCTGGTACTGCTCCTTCAGGCCAAAAACATCGCCTTCGCCCACCAATTTGGCCTTGGCCAGATCGGGCACCATGTTCACCCGTTGCCCGGCGGTAAAGGAAGCAAGCGTCCAAGTATCTTCCCCTTCCGCAACAGGTTCGCCGGACGGCACTTCTCCGCGCAGGGAGATGTCGAGGAAACCTTTTTCCGCCACGATCAACGGGAAATCGGCATCGGGTGTAAAGCCCATCACCGGCATCGGCTCATGTTTGAAATAGTGATCCATGCAGCGCCAATAGGTTTCCTCGTCGGTACCCAGGATCAGGCGCACTTTTTTGGACAGCGGGAGGCCCAGCTCCTTCACGATCTTCAGAGCGAAAAACGCGGCCATCGTCGGTCCCTTGTCGTCAATCGCACCGCGGGCGTACAATTTGCCGTCGCGAATGTCGGGCGAAAACGGCGGCGTGGTCCAGCCGTCCCCCGCCGGCACCACATCCACATGGGACAAGATCCCGACGATCTCTTCTCCCTCACCGTACTCAATATGTCCGGCGTATCCATCCAGGTTTTTGACGGAAAACCCGTTTTCTTTCCCCAGTTCCAACATATAGGTCAACGCTTGATCGATTCCTTTGCCGAACGGGGCACCTTCACCTGCAGTATCCGGGTCCAAAACACTTTCAATGGACAAAAACGCGTTCAGTTTTTCCAGCAACTCGTCTTTTCGGGATTCCACTTCCCTCTGCCAATCGATCGTCATCGTATCTGCCTCCCTATTATCGGCATTCCCGGTATGCAACCGTCACGTTACAAGTCAGCCAGCGATTCCTGCAACAGCTCCACCATTTCCCGGTGCACTTTTCCGTTGGTGGCCAACATGTTCCGCACCGTCAGATCAAATGGCCGGCCCCAAGTGTCGGTCACTTCGCCTCCCGCTTCTTTCACCAGCAACACACCCGCCGCCAGATCCCACGGATTGAGACCCAACTCCCAATATCCCGTCAGTCTGCCTGCGGCAATATACGCCAGATGCAAAGCGGCGGCACCCCCGTTTCGGAGGCTCCGGAAACGCGAAGCCGTCCGCAAAAGCATGCGCAACTGCTGCTCGACTCTTCTCTGCCCATTCGAAAAGCCCGTCGCCATCATGCTTTCGGCCAGTGTCTCCTCACCCGAGACTCGGATCGGCTTTCCGTTCAGATACGCTCCCTTCCCTTTTTCCGCGGTGAACAGCTCGTCCCGCATCGGATCATACACGACGCCGGTGATCACTTCTCCATTTTTCGCCAACGCGATGGACACGCAGAAAAAGGGAAATCCGTGCACGAAATTACTGGTACCGTCGATAGGATCCACGATCCAGACATATTCGTGTTGCCGGCTTTCTTCCCATACTTCGTCTACGGTTTTATCTCCCGCGGCCACACCTTCTTCTCCCAGGATGGCGTGGTCGGGAAAATGCCGCAAAATGATCTCCTGAATGATCTCTTCCGAACGTTGGTCCACTTCGGTAACCAAGTCGGAAGCTGACGTTTTCTGTTTCACTTGTTTTGTTTGGTATGCCTTTTCACGGATCAACTCACCCGCGCGGCGAGCTGCTTCTACAGCGACATCCAAAAAGGTCAATCCCACCCTCTCCTTCCGTAACGGAACACATTTGTTCCCTTTTTAACTATATCACGGGGGATGAAAAACGACCAAACCCGCTATAAAACAGGGAAAGGAAAATATCGGGTTGGGAAGCGCTCCCATCCTTGACGAGCGGACGTTCAATAAAAGACAATAAAAATAATCCGGTAACGGGAGGTCATGAAATGGAATATATCCGACTCGGTACGTCTGATTTAAACGTGTCGCGGATCGGCCTGGGAACTTGGGCGATCGGCGGTTGGGCGTGGGGAGGCACGGATCGTGCTCAAGCGGTTCGGGCGATCCGCCATGCCTTGGATCAAGGGATCAACCTGATCGACACCGCCCCCGTATATGGAATGGGCCTCTCGGAAGAGATCGTCGGTGAGGCCATTGCCGAACACGGACGGGATCAGGTGATCATCGCCACCAAAGTCGGTTTAGAATGGAACGATGAAGGGCGGGTCTGGCGCAACTCATCCCGCGATCGTGTTTTCCGGGAAGTGGAGGACAGCCTGCGCCGGCTCCGTACGGATTATATCGATCTGTATCAAGTGCATTGGCCTGATCCTGAAGTTCCAATCGAGGAAACAGCTGAAGCATTGCACCGATTGTATCAAGACGGCAAAATCCGTGCTATCGGCGTCAGCAACTATTCACCAGGGCAGATGGACGTTTGGCGGCAAGCAGCGCCATTACATAGTAACCAGCCGCGATTGAATCTGTTCCAGACGGAGGAGCTTGACACCACCTTCCGTTACTGCGCGGAGCACCAAATCGGTACCCTGACCTGGGGCACGCTGGCACACGGACTGCTGACGGGAAAATTTACACCAGACACCACATTCCCGAAAGACGACTTTCGCCATCACAGCCCCATGTTTCAAGGTGAGCATTTCCGCCAGTATCTGTCAGCCGTTGACGAGCTGAAAAAATTGGCCGATGAAAAAGGAAAAACCGTCACGCAGTTAGCCGTACGCTGGGCTTTGCAACAAACGGGCGTCTCGGTCGCACTGTGGGGAGCCCGTCGTCCAGAACAACTGAAAGAAGTGGATGGCGTGATGGGATGGGAGCTGACCGCGGAAGATCTGGCACGCATTGACCGTATTCTCCAGGAAAAGGTGACCAACCCCATACCGGCGGAGCAAAATTTCGGCCCGCCGTCGCGTTCTCAATTGATGAATAAATGACAAGTCAAGGGCCGACACTCGGATGCTAAGTTGTGACCGATTTAAAGGTGACCATTTTCCCCCGAACAGCAGTGAAAGGGAAAATGGTCACTCGGCCAAAAGTGTAAACGTTATCACCCAGCCAGCCATTCAACAGTGCTTGGAAGGCAGGGTAGCCTTATTCCCGCACAGAAATTCTCTCCCTCCTGAATAACACGCAGGAGGGAATCAGACACGCCCTCAAGCGTATCCAATGGTGTCATCAGGAGTGGAGACCATGTATCAACAGATTCACAAGAAAAAGATCTACGAACAAGTGGCGGATCAGTTGATCCAACAAATCAAGGATGGATCACTCAAACCCGGAGACAAACTGGCTTCAGTCGAACAGCTGGCCGAATCCTTTCGAGTCAGCCGTTCGGCGATACGGGAGGCGCTGAGCGCCCTCAAGGCCATGGGGCTGATCGAAATGAGGCAGGGAGAAGGTACCTACGTGCGGCAGTACGATCCGCGTACATTGTCCTCCACTTTGTCGCATGCCCTGTTGATGAGCCCCGAAGACGTGCGCCAACTGTTTGAAATCCGTCGGCTGCTGGAAACCGGATCTGCCATGTTTGCCGCCCGTCGCCGGACGGAGGAAGACCTTGAAAGATTCCAGTACATTCTGGACCAAATGGAAAAATATGTACACGATCATACCCGCGGGGAACAACTGGACTGGTCTTTTCATCTGGCAATCGCCAAAGCGGCACGAAACCACCTACTGATCAACCTGCTGGACAGCGTCTCGGAAATGATCGTCACTGCCATGCAGGAAGCACGGCAACAAGGTCTCTTCGCCGAACTGTCCATCGCCGAACGATTGAATCGTGAACATCGTGCCATATACGATGCGATTGCAGCCCAAGACGCCGAACAGGCACGCATCCGGATGGTGGATCATCTCAACGGAGTGGAACAACTGTTGTCAGGCCGAATCGGGGAACAGGAGTGACACAAAATTTCTTTGCATCACGTGTTTACACAAAGTCATCTGATGACCTGATGAACAGGGAGAGGAGTGGAGTTCCCATGAAAGTGTCGTTGTTCATCACGTGTTTGGCCGATGTATTTTATCCGGAAGTCGGACGAGCCACCGTGGAGCTGTTGGAACGGCTCGGCTGTGAAGTGGATTTCCCCGTCGCGCAAACTTGTTGCGGCCAGCCCGCCTTCAATAGCGGATATCATCGGGAGGCGAAAAAGGCCGCCCGCCACATGATCGAGACGTTTGCCCACGCCGATTATGTGGTGGCCCCTTCGGGCTCCTGCACGGCCATGTTGAAGGAGTATGTTCATCTCTTTTCCGGAGAGGACGAACGGGAGTGGCAGGAAAAAGCACGTGCATTGGCGGAAAAGAGTTATGAATTAACACAATTTTTGGTAGAAATCCTGGAAGTGGAGGATGTCGATGCAACACTTCCCGTCAAAGCCACCTATCACCGTTCCTGTCACATGACCCGCCTGCTTGGGGTGAAAGATGCACCGATGAAGCTGTTGGCCCATGTCAAGGGACTGTCGCTGGCCGAGCTTCCCTGCGCACATGACTGCTGCGGGTTCGGCGGTACCTTTTCCGTGAAGATGGCGCCGATCTCCCAGCAGATGGCCGATGAAAAAGTATCGCACATTGAGGAAACGGACGCCGAGGTCCTGATCGGGGCCGATTGCGGCTGTCTGATGCATTTGGGTGGCCGGATTCACCGTCAGGGAAAACCGATCCGTGTCATGCACATCGCCCAGGTGTTGCAGTCCGGTCTGGAGAAGGAGGGGAGATAAATGGGCCTGCAATTTGGAGACGTCGTTTTCTACCGGCGGGTGGACAAAGGAATTCGGGATCAATTTATGCGGAACGCGGTCCGTGCCGCGCAGGAACGCATGCAGACAAGCCGCCTGCGTGCAGCTGAGGAATTGGGTGACTGGGAGGAATGGCGACGGCTGGGTGAAGAGATTCGGCGTCACACCCTGGAATATCTGGATTTTTACCTTGAACAATTGAGCGACCGGGTACATGCACTCGGGGGCCATGTCTTTTTCGCACAAACGGCGGAGGAAGCGACCGCCTACATCCGCGATGTCGTTCAAAAACGAGGCGCCCGCCGCATCGTCAAATCGAAGTCGATGGTGACGGAAGAAATCGGCCTAAACTCCGTCCTGGAAGCGATCGGTTGCCGGGTGGTGGAAACGGATCTGGGAGAATACATCCTGCAAGTAGACGATTATGATCCCCCCTCCCACATCGTGGGGCCCTCCATACACAAGGACCGGGAACGGATCCGCCAGGTGTTCGCGGAAAAGCTGGGATATACGGGGTCCGCTGAGCCCGAAGAGATGACCGCGTTCGTCCGTCAGCAACTTCGTCCCGATTTTTTGACGGCGGAAGTGGGAATCACCGGCTGCAACTTCGCCGTCGCCGAATCGGGCACCGTCTGTTTGGTCACCAACGAAGGAAACGGCCGGCTTGTCACCTCCCTGCCGCCCGTCCACATCGCAGTGATGGGGATGGAGCGGATCGTACCCACTTGGGAGGAGCTGGAGGTGATGGTGGGATTGCTCTGCCGTAGCGCCGTCGGCCAGAAACTGACCAGCTACATCAACTGCCTGACCGGGCCCAAAGCGGCAGGCGACGCGGACGGACCGGAAGAGTTTCACCTGGTGATCGTTGACAACGGGCGATCCGACATCCTGGGCACCGAATTCCAAAGCGTGCTCCAATGCATCCGATGCGGCGCCTGCCTCAACGTTTGCCCCGTATACCGCCACATTGGCGGGCAAGCCTACGGTTCCATCTACTCCGGTCCGATCGGCTCCGTGCTTTCGCCATTATTGGGCGGCGAAGATCTCTACCGGGAACTGCCCTACGCGTCCAGTTTGTGTGCCGCATGTACGGAAGCGTGTCCGGTGAAAATTCCGTTGCACGAACTGTTGATCCAACACCGGCAAAAAACGGCCGAAGAAGAAAGGCAATCACCGCTCGGCGAGCGTTTGGCGATGAAGGCGTTCGGCATGGTGTCCGAATCTCCCCGTCTGTACCGGTGGGGAACCAAACTGGCACGAACCGCTCTTCGACCCTGGGAGGAAGATGGCGTCATCCATCAAGGTCCGGGACCGCTCCAACCGTGGACATCAATTCGTGACCTTCCCTCCCCCAAACGGGAAACCTTCCGTGAATGGTTCGAAAATCGGCGCAAACGAGGTGAGCAGTTGTGATTCACAACCGCGAAGCGTTTCTGGAGCGAATCGCCCGGAAACTGGGACGTCCCCGTATTTCAGAATCGGTGAAGCGGCCTTCTCATTGGGAGTATGGACCGCAATGGCGCACCCTCGCCGATGTGACTCAGGAAGAACTGTTGTTAGTGTTTGAACGTCAATGTCGGATGATTCATACGGATGTTCGGCGAACGGAATCCCCATCCCTGCCTGACGTACTCTTGGAAACGATCCGCTCTTACAACGGAAATTCCGTGATCTGTTCGGATGATCCGCGTTTTGACGAGTTCGGGTTATCTTCCCTATGCACCACCCAAGACAATCCATACGGGTTGGACGTGTATATATGGGATCCTGAAAAAGGGAAAACCAATATCGAACGCGCGGAGCAGGCCGATGTGGGCATCTCGATCAGCGACATCACACTGGCCGAGTCGGGGACCGTCGTCCTGATGAGCGGTGGAGGAAAAGGCCGCTCCGTCAGCCTTCTCCCCCGTTACTTTATCGCCATCGTTCCCCTGAGTACGCTTGTGCCCCGCATGACGCAAGCTGCTCGCATGATCCGTGATCGGGCTAAACGGGGGGAAGCGATTCCGTCTTGTGTCAACTTCATCTCCGGCCCCAGCAACAGCGCCGACATTGAGATGAACCTAGTCGTAGGCGTACACGGACCCGTCAAAGCCACCTACATCGTCGTGACGGACCGCTGACGAAACCCGTTGAACAGCTTGGATCCATTGCCTATACTTTTCACATGGGAGCCGGTTACCGAGATTTGCCCACCGGCTCTCGCTTTTAGAGTGAATCCGGGAAGGAGCAAATGCATTCCCGGGTGAGCGACTCACCACGCCCGACCGAGCGAAGACCCGGATAGCGCAAACATGAAATCGAAACGAAGCGTACTTTGCCCGCGTCCTGTGCTCCGGATCGGAGCGGCCATGACCTACTTTCTTATGGGAGGCAGGTGGAGCGAACCGGGAGAGCAATAGGACAGAATTTGCCAGACACGCCCTAGTCACTTCGGAAAAAGGATGAGCCAACCATGAGAATCGGATTCCGAACTGCAAAAACCGTTGTTGCTGTGGTGCTCGCCATTTACATCGCCGATGTCCTTCATTTGAAATTGGCAGAATTCACCGGGATCGTCGCAGCGCTCCTTTTGAAGAACACACGAAAAGAAACAGTGGTCACAGCCGGAAAAATGACGATCGCCGTGTTGTTCACCCTGGCAGTGGATACCTTGCTATTCAGTTTGCTGGGTTTTCATGTTTATGTCATCGGCTTAATCCTGCTGTTTCTAATTCCAATATTGGTACGGACCAGGACCGAGCGCGGCTTGTTACTCGGCACCGTCGTCACCATTCACGTGTATACCGCCGGCCATCTGGATATGGACATTTTATTGAATGAAATTTGGTTGATCCTCATCGGCATGACCGTTTCACTTACCATCAACTGGCTCTACATGCCGAGCCGCAAGGAACAACTCCTCAACATCCACCGCCAATTGGAGCTGGTGGTCGCCAACGTGTTCGATCATTTCGCCCGTGCGTTGGAGGAGAAGGACTATATGTGGGACGGTGCGGAAATTCTCACCATCCACAACCTGATTCAACAAGGAAAAAAAGAAGCGCTCCTGCATGAGGACAACTATATCACCTCGGACGACGTCCTCCGGTTTCATCACTTTGAAAAAAAAGAAAAGCAGTATGAACGCATCAAACACATGCTTGCTCTCGTCTCCCGTGTGGATCAGGTGATCGTTCAGGGGAAGATGCTGGCCTCAATTCTCAGAAAAATGTCTGCAGCATTGCGTTCTGGTGAGGATGATTTCCACCCAATCCAGGAGGAGATCCGCGCCTTGCGTGAAACCTGCGAAGACATGCCACTCCCCAAAACCCGCAAGGAATTTGAAATCCGTGCTGCTTTATTGCAGATGCTGAACGAGTTGGAAGGATACATTTTCGATGCCGTCTAAGGTGTCTGATGACCAAGGCGAAAACATATCCCTTGTATCAGACGCCTCAACACGGATGCAAGAACCCATTTCCAACTCTTCATTTTCCCGTTAAAATGGAGGGAAACGTCTTTCGGGAAAGGATGAATCCAATGCGGTCTGTAACAATGGCAGTCCCCCCCTCCTTTCACCGCCTCAAAGGGTTCGCCATGGTATTGGCCGGGGCTACTTGTTGGGGATTGTCGGGTACGGTAGCGCAATGGCTGTTTCAGCACCAAGGATTTCAACCCGGTTGGCTCGTTTCCCTTCGGTTGTCCCTCTCCGGCATTCTACTGCTCCTGTATTTCGCTTTGGTGCAAAAACAAAAGGTGTGGCAGGTCTGGAAGCAAAAATCGGATCGACGCCAACTGCTGATCTTTTCGTTTTTAGGAATGGCAGGTGTGCAGTACACCTATTTTGAAGCGATCCAAGCGGGGAACGCCGCCACTGCCACCCTGTTACAGTACCTGGGCCCCATTTTCGTCACTGTCTACGTTGCGCTCCGCAACCGACAACTTCCCGGACGGAAGGATATCGTCGCCGTGGTGCTCGCACTGGTGGGAACCGGATTGCTGGTGACCAACGGACGGTTGGACGAGTTGAGCATCTCCCTTTCCGCCGTTGTCTGGGGGTTGGGCTCCGCCGTCACCGCCGCTTTTTACACGTTGTATCCGTCCCGATTGTTGAGCAGGTGGGGGGCTGGTGTCATCGTGGGCTGGGCCATGTTGATCGGCGGTGTGGGAATGAACATCGTGCACCCGCTTTGGCAGACGTCGGAGCAAGTGTGGACGGGTAACACTTGGTTGCTCGTCGGATTTGTGGTCATTTTCGGTACGTTGCTCGCATTCTATTGGTATCTGGACAGTCTGCGTTATCTCACGCCGACGGAAACCTCCCTCTTGGCCTGTGCCGAACCGCTGGCGGCGGCCATCGTTACGGTGGTGTGGCTGCATGTGCCGATGGGCGTGTGGCAGACCATCGGCGGGATCTGCATCGTTGCCACCGTTGTCGCACTGTCCAAGGAAAACAAAAAACCGGTCACTTGACCGGTTTTTTTATGGATAATTATGGTTCCAGCACCCGCAGAATTTCATACAGGATAAAGCCCATCACGGCCGTACCCGGCAGGGTCAACACCCAAGCGTAGATGATCTTGCCGGCGATGCCCCAACGCACACTGCGAATGCGTTCGGCCGCACCCACACCGATGATGGAACCGGTGATCGTATGCGTGGAGCTGACCGGGACGCCGATTTTGGCCACCGTGGTCAAAATCAGTGCAGCAGCGGTTTCCGCGGAAAAACCGTGAGGAGTTTCCAACCGACTCAGACGAGCGCCCATTGTCTGAATCACGCGCCACCCACCGGCCGCCGTCCCGATAGCCATGGCCAAACCGGCGGCTATCATCACCCAGATCGGAACCTCTAATTTGGAGAGATGTCCGCTGGTGAACAAGGCGAGTGTGATGATGCCCATCGCCTTTTGTGCATCCGACGTACCGTGACTGAACGACATGAACGACGCGGATACAATTTGCAGCGGGCGGAACCATTTTTTCACTTTGGAAGGCGATGTTTCCGCAAACACCCGGCGGATCAGTTTCATGATGGCAAATCCCAGCACGCCTCCCAGCAACGGTGAAACCAGAAGAGCGATCAAGATGGTGACAATCCCTTTCACTCGCAGTACATCCCATCCGTTGTATGCAATAGCCGCTCCGACCAATGCCCCGATCAAAGCGTGGGATGCGCTGATCGGCAAGCCCATCAGTGTCATGGCCGTATTCCACAAAATGGCCGCCAACAAAGTGGCGACGATCACCAGTAATGTAATGCCATTAGGATCAACGATGTCCTTCCCGATCGCTTCGGCCACGGCAGTGGAGAAAAATGCCCCGGCCAAGTTTAACGCGGCTGACAACAGCAGGGCTTGGAGCGGCGAGAGCGTCCGCGTGCCGACAACGGTTGCAATCGCATTCGCCGAATCATTCCACCCGTTGGTAAAATCAAAGATAAGTGCGAGAATGACGACGAGTACGATTAACCACATCGGATCAGGCATACTTCATAACCACACTTTCCATCACGTCCGCCAAGTCTTCCGTCGTGTCCGTCACGCCTTCCAGCTTCTCGTAAATCTCTTTCATCTTGATCAGCTCAATCGGGTCGGTCGGGTTTTCAAACAACGAACCCACACTTTCCCGCATCAGCCGGTCCCCTTCATTTTCCAACAAGTTGATTTCGACGGAGAGTTTACGAATCGTGGCGAAATCCCTTTTTTCCAGTGCGATGAAGGCTTCATGCAAGTACTTGGCCGAACGCTCCAAGATGTCAGCGAACTGTATCAAATACGGCGTGGTTTGATGCACGCGAAAATATACGAAACGAGATGCGCACGCTTCGACACCGTCCAGCACGTCATCCAACTTGACCGCCAACTGCAGGATATCTTCCCGATCCAACGGTGTCACGAAGGTTTGATTCAATTCCCGGATGATCAGGTGTGTATAATCGTCGCCTTTGTCTTCCAGCTCTTTAAGCCGTTCGGCGAACTGCTCTTTCTCTTCCAGGGTTTCAACATTTTCACGAAACAGTTGCATGGCTTCGACCAGGTTTGCAGCTGCATCGATCAATGTTTGGTAGAAGACCCGGTCCTTCGCTCTGTTGAACAACAACGCCAATTCCTCCTGTCCATGATTTCTTCACCATTCCTTATCATACTCTTAATCAATTGGGTTGAAAATGGGATTTACCAAAATGTAAAGGAATGGTTCATGATAGAAGTCGTTGACGAACCTATCAACCCGCCGGAGACAACTGGCCGACAGCGATCAGATAGATTGCCACGCCAGCTGCGATGACAATCCCGGTCGCAAGCGGCAATTCCCAACCGCGAAATGCTTTTTTTCCATTTTCCCTGCGGGCGGAAATATAGAAGAAAATGCCCAACGCATACAAAATCGCCGTCATCAAAAGAAAATCCAACCCGGCGGCATAAACAAGCCACAATGCGTAGATTACAGCAGCGATCCCAAGCAGCAAATCTTTGCCTCGGGATTCGCCTTTAGCATACCCCTCACCGGTCCATACCAGTTTGATCTGATACAACGCCGAAAACAGGTAAGGCAGCAGAATGGCAACACTGGCCAATGAATACGCCACCTGATAGGTTGACTCAGAGAAGAGGACGATGATGATGAACAGTTGAATCAGCCCGTTGGTCAACCACAACGACCCACTCGGACTGCCGTTGCGGTTTTCTTGGCCCAACCATCGGGGAAAGATCCCATCTCTTGCTGCGACATACGGCAATTCCGCGGCCAGAAGCGTCCATCCCAGCATCGCCCCCAACAGGGAAATGACCAACCCCAAGTTGATGATCACAGCCCCCCAGGGTCCGACCACGTGTTCCAACACATACGCCAATGATGGCTCATGCAGTTTCGACAGCGCTCCGCGACTGAGTGCTCCCATGGCAAGGACAGAGATCAAAACGTAGATCACCATCGTGCCCAGCAATCCGATGACGGTGGCCCGCCCCACATCTTTTCGATGCTTAGCCCGTCCGGACAACACGACGGCACCTTCTACCCCGACAAACACCCACAGTGTCACCAGCATGGTGTCCTTCACCTGTTGTTTGACCACCGGCCAGTCGAAACCCCGAGCCGTTCCCCAAAAGTCACGGACGAAAACATCCCAGTGAAACGCAAACACCATCAGGATCAAAAACAGGAAAATGGGGACCAGTTTTCCGATTGTCGTGATGAGGTTCACAAATGCTGCTTCCCTCACCCCGCGTAGAATCAAGAAGTGGAGCAACCACAGCAAAACAGATGCAAAAACGATGGAGGGGAGATTGTTCCCTTTGCCGAACATGGGAAAGAAATAACTGAGCGAGCCGAACAGCAAGGTAGCATAAGCCACATTGCCCAACAGCGCTGACACCCAGTATCCCCATGCACTGTTGAATCCCAAAAACTCACCAAATCCTGCCCGGGCAAAACTGTAGATCCCTCCGTCCAGATCGGGACGGCGCATGGCCAAATTCTGCAACACCAAAGCCAACGCGATCATCCCGGCCCCGGTGATCAGCCAACCGATAAGAACAGGGCCACTGTTGGCAGCGACGGCCAGGTCGCTCGGCAGATTGAACGCACCGCCTCCCACCATCGTGCCGACCACAATGGCAATCAATGAAAACAAGTTGAGTTCTTTCCGATTCACCATATCAAAGTAAAAAGACGAGTCCGTAACAGTGGGCTTCGACTCGTCTTCCCCCACCTTTCTATATTGATATTCGCCCCTCTTTATTTTAGTAAAGGATGAGCGAATGTAAAAAGGTTTATTTTACCATAAAAGTAGGGGAAACAGGCTCCGCTGGAAAATGACAGCGGAGCCTGGGATGGAGACGGATTCTCATCAGGATGCGACAGGTGTCTGCGTGCTTTTGGCTGACATCAGCAAGCCTGCACATACCAACATACAGCACAACGCAATCGCATACGGCGCCGTCGGAAAGTACGTGGAGGCGAATCCGGCCGCCACGGGTGCCACGGCGGCACCCAGCCATCGGATGAAATTGTAGGCACCCGAAGCGATGCTCCGTTGGGCTTGGGACGTCTCAATTGCCAGTGTTGAATAAGCGGTGTTGTTCAGCCCGGACACGAAACCAGACAACACGATCACCGCGATCGTAATCACTTTGTTGGGCGACATCAGCACCAACAGTAGTACGACCGCCATCAGTACGGCTCCTAACCGGACCACCCACATCGGCGAATGACGATGCAACAATCCGTGCGCCCACTTAGTGGAACCGATCCCTAAGCCGACACCCCATCCAAAAAAAATCAACCCCAAAGAGATGGCATCCAGTTTCAACAGCAAAGGTGAATAGGCCAAAACAGTGAAAAAGGCGTAATAGTACAGCATCGCCGCTACTCCCACCAACAAAAAGGGCCGATAGGTAAGGGCGGAAACAAAGTCGCCGAACCCGGCGCTTCGGATTTTCTGACCGGCCGGCTCCTGAACCAGGAGAAGCGTCAGTACAAATGCCAACAGCATCAAGACACTGGTGGCCATAAACGGGTAACGCCACCCAAACTGACCGAGCAATCCACCCAGCAACGGGCCGCACGACATACCCATGCCCAAAGCGGCCTCATAATAACCCATGGCTTGATCCAAGTTGGCGGCCATCCCAATCAAGATGGACATGGATGTGGCGAAAAACATCGCATTGCCCATTCCCCACCCAGCACGAAATGCCATCAATTGTCCGATGGTGGATGACATCGCACAAGCAGACGCAAAGACCGCCACCAGGAAGAGTCCAGATACCAGAATACGCTTGCTACCCCAACGAGCAGCTAAAATCCCGCTGGGAATCATGATAATCGACATCATCAAAATATAGCTGGTAAACAGCATTTCCACCTGCCAGTGTGTCGCGCCGATCTGTTTTGAGATGATCGGCAAAATCGGGTCCACCACCCCGATCCCCATGAAACCGAACAATGCCGCCAAACAGGTTGTCAAAATACCGCGCTTCGCCCGTCGCTCATGTTCATCATGTATCGTCGAGCCCACGCTTTTCACCCTCCCTCTCCATTGCTCTCTTCGATCTGCTGGAGCTGGGTCAGCATGTTTCGCACCTCTTGCTGAAACGCCACCATCTTCTTCATTTTCGCTTCCACCATCTCCAATTGCTGTTCCAAAGCTTCCCGCATCTCCTTGATATCCTGCCGTTTCATCGTCGGATCCGTGGCTTGGCTGTATTCCCGACGATATGCCTCAATGCGTTTGCCCAGCTCCAAAAACTGCTGGATTTCTTGTAACGAAAATCCCAGTACCTCCTTGATGTCCACCACGCGTTTCAGCTCTTGGACATCTTCGTCCGTATAGAGGCGGTATCCGCTGCCACTGCGCTGGCTGGGCTGAAACAGCCCAATCTCCTCGTAATAACGGATCGCTCGCTTTGTTAATCCCGTTTTCCTTGCTACATCTTCAATTTTGAGCCAAGCCATGGCAGGTCACCTCTTCAATTGATATTCATTGTACCGACAAATTAACGTTTACGTCAACGTTAATTTTTTTCGTTAAGCATAAGAAAAACCAAGCGGAGAATCCTGCTTGGTCAGGTATGCGCTCGACTGGCCAAAAAACTACCTTCAATTTGCAAAAACAAAACATTCAGATCACATATGCGGCTGGAAATGTCATTCATTTTCTCCATCGTCTCATAAAACGCCTCGTCCTCGTCTGTCTGTTTCAAGCGCTCATAACAATCCATATACGCTTGTTCCAGCAGCTTGATTTGCGGGGGAATCTGGGCACATACCCGTTGACAAACCATTTCGAACTCGTCTTGTTGCTCCAAAGTCAGCTGATCATATGCCACGTGCAACACCGGGCGTTCAATTCGAAGACGTTCGTCGTAAATCAGTTCATACCATCGATTGCTCATCCGTTCACACTCCTTCTTTTCATGATATAAAGAAAGCCTCCGTTTGACAATAACCGGAGGCCACATGATACTGACTGTCCCTTCAGTCGGGACATCATGTTTTCAACGAAAACTTTTGATTCAGTTCCACCAGTTTTCGTTCCACCAAGTGCACATATTCGGGAAGGACGAAGTTGAAAGCTTGTTGCAACCGATCGACTGCTTCCCGGACACGTCCTGCTTCGACCAGCGCCTGCGCATAATCCAAGACAGCAAAAGGCGTGGAGTATTCTGCCCGCCAGTACTGATCACACAGCTTGATTAATTCATTCTTACATCCATGTTTACTCAAGATGGTGACGATCGTCATCAGTGCTACCTCTTCATCAAACGACGGGGGCGTCTGTTCATCCCGCTCGGATCGAAACCATTCCAACACATTGCTGAAGAAATGAACGGCTGCCGAGGTATCCGCCTCTTCCAAATGGAGACGGCCCGCGATTAATTTTGGCCACCAAGCCCCTTCTTTTTCCACAAACGGCTTCAGTTCGTCCATTGCCTTACTCTTGCCGCCTTCTTCGATCATCAGATCGACCCACCACAATAGCGCCGTCTCCTGATTGGGTTCCAGCTCCAGTCCCCGACGCAGCGATTCGATCACGCGTTCCCGGTCTCCCCGTTTATCATAAATACGGGCCATATAGGTGTGTGCCAGGCCACGATCCGGGTACTTCTTCATGCATTCACGTAACAAGGTTTCCGCTTCTTCATCTTCCCCCTTGCGCAAAAGAATCAGCGATTTCAACAGGAGGACACCTTCAGCTCGGTTGTACAACTCCAACAATCGGTCGGCGCCACGGTCAGCTTCTTCTACAAAACCGTCCCGAAAAATCTGCACCACAAACGTATACAATTCCTCCGGATGATTCCATTCAGCATTCAAATGTTCGGGAATCACCTCTTTACGGAATTCTTCCCGGTCCAGCCACACTGGGTGTCCGACTCCGTCGAACAGTGGAATCATCTGTTTTTCTCCCACGCTTCGCCCTCCATTCAATTGCAAGGTTCAGATTCCTCATGATTCCACTACGACAACATTTTTTAGAAATAAAAGACAAATCATACCATCGGAAGAATCATGTTTTTCTATCATTATAACAAATGTTTCTCATCTGCAAACAACGGGATGCAATCCGCTTCCACCAACAGGGCGACCCGTCCGCTTTCCGTTCGTTCCAATGGACGTCGACTTGAGATAGACACTTTGACACCATTGTCCAACTGAATGTGATGCAGATATTCCCTTCCCGTATCTGCAGATAACACCCATTTGCCCTCCAATCGCAGCGTTCGCTCCCCAATGGGCTGTGACCAGCCTGCCGCCTGAAGGTCACGGGGATAGATCGCACCGCTGACAATCGTTCCTTCCGGAAAAGAACGGGGAAACATGGCAACGGGGAAAGAGCCGACATCCGTTTCCCACACCCTTTTTCGCCAAACTCCCCGGATGAGAACGGCTGATCCCATCCACTTCGCCACATCCGGTGCAACCGGTTTGTCGACCAACTGTCTGGCCGTTCCTTCCTGCAGGATACGACCTTGATGCAGGATGGCGATTCGATCCGCCAATCGAACCGCTTCCTCGCGATCCCGTGTGGAGTAAATCACCGTCATTCCCAGCTTGTACAACAATTCTTTCAGCAGGATCCGCAGATCTTGCCGCAGCCATGGTTCTAAATCACTCATTGGTTCGTCCAGCAACAACAGATCGGGTTGCAATACCAATGCACGTGCAAGTGAAACGCGACGTTGCTGATCAGTTGTAAGCTCCGATGGCATCCGGTTCGACATCTCCGCCATCCCGAACCAAGCCAATGCGTTGTGAACCATGTTTTTCCGTTCATCCGGAGGCAATTTCCGAAAACGCAACCCATAATCCACATTTTCTGCCACTGTCATATGAGGAAATAACAGTGCTTCCCGAAACACCATCACTACATTGCGACGATGGGCGGACTGTGCCGTGATATCCATGCCGTTTAACCAGATGCGACCTCGCTGATTCGGATGCAGCCCGGCAATAGTTTTGAGCAAGATGGTTTTTCCTGCGCCAGCCGGGCCGAGCAAGGCGAGAATTTCCCCTTGATGCACCGATAGCTGTATGTCCTTCAGCACTGTTTTCCTGTTTTGCGATGCGGTCCATTTTTCCAACCTCAGCATTTCTTTCAACCGCATCCCTCCCCTTGCGAACGTTTGCTGTTATGTTGTCGCTCCCTCCACCACATCCAGATGATTGCAGCGGTACCGGAAGCAACAAACAGGAACAAGCAAACTGTAGCGATCTTGCGGTGCAAACCATGAAACAAAACGGGAATGCCAAGGGCACGACCGCCTTCCAACCACCAGATCAATAGGGATTGTCCAACTGCAGTAAAAAAAACCAGCAAAGAAACCACTTCGATCACGGGACGCAACAGAGGCAGTGTAATCGTCCAAAACACCTGGATCGGTGAAGCACCCAAGGTACTGGCCTGCTCCACCATTTCTTTCCCGATAGACTGATAAGCATAGGTTAGTATAAAGATAGAAATAGGGATGGTAGGGATGAACACCATCAGTACCAAATCCACTGGCCCTTTGTACGTCCCCAACATGGTCAAAGCGAAAGCCAAAAGTACGATCACAAACAGGAAGTAGGCTGGTATGGTCGGTTTTCCCTTCCATTCCACACGAGACAACACTTTTGCTGCGGGTAATGCCACCGCCAGGTTGAGAACCGTCACAATCAAGCCCACCGTCACCGACCCAAACCATACACCCAGCCACTTGGGTGCCGCTTCAATTATTGCTGGCCACCCATCCGGGGAAAAAATCAATATCACTCCCCAAGCAAGCACCCCTACAATCGATGAGATCAACAAGATAGCCGTCCCTGACAAGCTTTGTCTCATGCTCGGGTCCCCCCATTGGTGATCCGGCATCCGTTCCTCATCCTATTCACACCATGATGATCCGCCCCGTTCATAATCGGTACCCAAACCATCCCTCCTGGTAGCTGAACACGCTCTTCCTCCAACCACTTGATCCTTCATTATCCGATCAACGGCCGTTCTTCTGGATATCGGAACGGGCGCTGTTCATTTCGTTTGGCGATGGCAAACGCGATGGTCACCGGTCCAAGCCGTCCGGCAAACATCGTGAACGCGATCAGCAACTTGCCCGCCATCGTCAAATACGGCGTTAATCCCATTGTCAGACCTACCGTACCGAAAGCCGAAACCGTTTCGAACAGTGCCTTCAAAAAGATGCCTTGCAGATGTTGACTTTCCGTTATGGTCAACACCATCGTCACGGCTATCACCAACGTCATAGCGGCAGCAGTAACCGTCAAAGCTTTATACACCTGGGTACCGGGGATGCGACGTCGGAACGACTCCACCTCGTCATGTCCCCGTACCATGGACCACACAGCCAACAAGATGGCGGCCAATGTCGTCGTTTTGATCCCGCCTCCCGTCGAACTGGGTGAAGCCTTGACGAACATCAAAATCACGATCAGAAATGTGTCGTCGGATACAATCCTGCAATGTCCACCGTATTGAAACCAGCCGTCCGCGATGTGACTGATTGGAAGTATGCGGCCAAGATTTTACCACCAAACGACATGGGGCCCAGTGTTTTGGGGTTCATCCATTCCACCAGCATGATCAACAGTGTACCGACCACAATCAGAATTGCCGTGACGGACAAGACCAGCTTGGTATGTAGACTCAACCGTTTGGTTCGGGGGTATTGCAGAAGCTCCACGATGACGATGAAACCGATCCCTCCGAGAATGATCAAAGTAGAAATGGTCAAGCTAACAATCGGTGATTCGGCATAATGCGTCAACCCGGAAAATTTCCCGTACACATCACCGAACAAGTCGAAGCCCGCATTGTTGAAAGCAGAAACCGCGTGAAAAAAAGAATAGTATATGCCCTTTTCTCATCCGAATTGCGGAACCCATTGAAAGGCCAATGCGACCATTCCCAGCCCTTCGATCGTGAAGGTGATGAGAACGACATACAAAACCAACTTGACGACGCCTGCCATTTTCAACTGATTAAATGCTTCCTGCAAAACCAACCGTTCTTTTACTCCAATTCTCTCCCCCAGTAAGACCGCCAAAAAAGTAGCGAATGTCATGAATCCCAGTCCGCCTACCTGAATGACCAATTCCCCAAATGTGCTGAAGGTCGTCGCCGTATCGCGAACAACCTAACCCGTCACACAAACGTCAGAGGTAGACGTAAAAAGCGCATCGACAAACTGAAGCGGCTGACCGTTTTCCGTTGAGATGGGCAAAGTAAGCAACAAGGCACCGATCAGGATAGTTACGGCGAACCCAATCACCAAAATTTGAGCAGGTGTCAGTTTTCTTTTGCCTATAGTAGTATCCGTCATAATCCCTTACTTTTCACCCTTGACATCTGTGATATACTAACTTTAAATAAGTGGGATGCGACATTCCATTTGGTATACTATGTCCATCACTTGGTTTTGATTATAATGGAGAAGATAGGAAGGAACAAGCGAACTGCGTTCCCCCTTGATCCGGCAATTCACGACGAAAGGGGACTTGAGCATATGAGTAAAAAAACGCGTGTCGTCGTCGGCTTGTCCGGCGGCGTCGATTCATCGGTTTCCGCACTCCTGTTGAAGCAACAAGGATATGACGTCATCGGTTTGTTCATGAAAAACTGGGATGACACCGACGAGTTCGGAAATTGCACCGCAACGGAAGACTTTGAAGATGTCCGAAGGGTTTGCGCCCAAATTGGTATCCCGTATTACTCGGTCAACTTTGAAAAGGAATACCGGGACAAAGTATTCGCTTACTTTCTCGATGAATACCGCAAAGGCCGTACGCCCAACCCGGACGTCATGTGCAACAAGGAAATCAAATTCGGCGAATTCATGGAGAAAGCCCTGCAATTAGGAGCTGATTACATCGCCACCGGTCATTATGCCCAAATACGCCGAACGAATGGAGAGATTCAACTGCTGCGCGGGGCTGATCCCAATAAGGATCAAACGTATTTCCTTTATATGGTCGGCAAGGAACAGCTGGCACGTACGCTGTTCCCCATCGGACACCTGACCAAACCAGAAGTTCGACGCATCGCCGAAGAGGCTGGGTTGGCCACCGCCAAAAAGAAAGATAGCACAGGAATCTGCTTTATCGGCGAGCGGGATTTTAAAGAGTTTTTAAGCCATTATCTCCCAGCCCAACCAGGGGAAATGCGCACCTTGGACGGTGAGTACAAAGGTCGGCACGACGGCCTGATGTACTACACATTGGGTCAGCGTCACGGTCTGGGGATCGGTGGTTCCGGAACGGGTGAACCCTGGTTTGTGGTCGGCAAAGACCTGGAAAACAATATTCTTTATGTCGCACAGGGACACGATCACCCTGCTCTGTATTCCGATTACCTTATCGCCACCGACGTACATTGGATCAGCGGGGAAGCGCCGAAGGACTCCTTCCGTTGTACCGCCAAATTTCGCTATCGCCAACCGGATCAAGAAGTGGTCGTACACCCCCGGGAAGACGGCACGATTTTGGTGAAATTCGCCCGTCCGCAACGGGCCGTTACACCCGGACAATCCGTGGTGTTGTATGATGGAGAAGTATGCCTCGGCGGCGGCATCATCGACACAACCCACAAAAAAGAAGCATCCTGACATTGCACAACAAGATCAAAAACTTGCCCGGACCGCATTGGTCCGGGCTTGTTGCTTTAGTTGTGATCCACCCGATAGTGGTATGGGATGCGAATCTTCTTGCCGTTTTTGGCCAACAACGTGATGTATCCGGTATAATCCAGACCCACCGTTTTTCCTTTACCGGAAACCGTAACTTTAAACGTGCCCTCAGCTCCCGGGTTGACAGTGAGATAGGTGGCGCTTGTTTTGACATTTCCTTTGTTGTCAACGATGATGTAATACGTCTGTTTGGTTTTTGTGGTGTTTTTGACCGTTACCTGCATGGTTTTGCTGCTGTTTTGCCCGTTGGGCGGCACGATTTTGAAACTCAGACTCGCCGGATTGGCCAAAGCGACCGGCTTATTGGCCGCGGCCACGTCGATGATTCCACCGCCCACTTCCAACGGGTTGGCTGCACTCTTCGGATCCCTGCCGGTACCGATCAATGCCGCTTTGATGTCCTGCGGTGTCCAATCGGGGTGAGCCTGTTGTAACAAGGCCGCTGCTCCGGCAACATGAGGCGCCGACATCGAGGTACCATTGTATGACGCCAAACCGCCTCCCACCACGCTGGAGTAAACATTTACCCCGACTGCGGCCACATCCGGCTTCAGCGTGTAGTTTACCGTCGGTCCCCTGGAGGAGAAGTTGGCGATATAACTGTCGTTGGTCGTGAGAAATTCTCGCTCGGGGAGGGGTTCCAACACGGCGGATGCCGATTGTCCCTTCAAAATCCAATCCCCGTCATTCATCGACACCATCACCATCGGAATCGTGACGCTTTCTTCCACCAACATGGCAGTGGGATCGCCATCAGTGTTGTTTATCAAAATCACGCCGACAGCTCCCTTTTCCTGAGCCGCTGCAGCTTTTTGCGTAAACGTGCATCCACCACGCTTGATCACGGCGATTTTGCCGGTGAGATCGGCTGTGATTCCCTGACAGGCTGTACCATTGTCATCAGTGACGACGGCCAGCGGCGCTGCCACCCGTGTCTGGATTTGTCCGCCAGGTGCGGAAGAGCCGGCCGGCAGAGTTTTCTCCACTCCGTCCACCGTCACTTTGATCGGTAACCCGATAAAGTGCTTGTTGGTCACAGCGGCAACCGTGATCACCTTGTCCGCTGTTCCGGGAGAACCGATAGTCATCGGTCCAGGTCCTTCGTTCCCTGCGGAGATGACGGTGACCATCCCAGCATCGACAGCCGCGTTGACCACTTCTGCCAGCAGGTCAAACCCCGGTTCAGCCGGGCCGCCCAAGCTCAGATTCGCCACATCCATGCCATCCCGTACCGCGTCCTCCACCGCTTTGGCGATATAGATGCTATCCGCTTCGCAATCGCTGCACGGAAACACGTTGTAGTTACCCAGATATGCCTTCGGCGCGACACCGCTTAAAGGCTTCGTCGCAACACCGGACGGATCTTGGTAATTCGCGATGCCGGCGATCGTTCCCGAAACGTGTGTGCCGTGACTGTCGATCGCTTCAGGTGTTTTGGTCGGGTCCGGAGAGTAAACCCGTGCGACGATCACCTTTTTGCTGGTAAAACGGGTGTCCCCTTTGGGGAAGCCTTCAGGCGTTTTCAGATCAGGATCGGTGAGAAAGGGGTGCTTGGCGTCGATCCCGCTGTCGATGACCGCCACTTTGATCCCTTTCCCGTCATATCCGGATTTCCACATCGGGATGTCGTTGATGATCTCGTGGCTCACATCCATTGCCGGGCGGTACTTGATGCTTTTGACCACCCGCTTGACTCCAGGTGCCTGACGCAGGATACTCGGGTCGGTGCCGTTGGTTTTGACGGCCAAACCGTTCAAAGTGATCTCATATTCTGTCACGACCCGTGCTTTGGGCGCCTTTCTCCGAAGCCAATTTTTCACCGCATCTTGCTCGCTCTTCAATCGATTGGCATAAGATTGCACGGCTTCGGACTGGATGCTGATCTTGTGACCCGCCTCGGGCTTCGTCTTGGCGTATCCCTGGATTCCACCGTTGTACTCCGCGATGGCAGGATCGCTCAACTCGACAAAGTAATACCCGTCTTCTCCCGACCTGACCACCGTCTGATCGCTGGAAGGATCATACCATGCGGAAGCCGGTACGGAAACACCGGTAACTGTGAGCAGAACGGCCAACAACACTGCGAACAACACTCGAGTTCGGCTGCGCATCCTGTCCCCCCCAATTTTGATATCATTGGACTATATACAATACTTCGTTTATTCTATCAAATCCTTCTATACTGAAAATATATAACAAAAAATTTTTGCTCTTTTTACTGTGTCTGGTATAACCCGCGGATAGCATCAATTTTCTTCAACCACGCATCTGCCGTCTCCTGAGGGATCTCCTTGCCCGCTTGTGCCGAAATCTTGTTTTCCAACGCTTCCAGTTGATTCAGTGCGTTGCCGATTTCTTCGGAGAAATAGTAATCCATCGCATTTTCGGCGGTGGTCACCAGATTGCTTTTCACTTCTTCGTCAATATGTGCCAATCGGATGTCATCAAACAAACCGTATGTCAAATACGTGGTGTTGACATGATGAAAGGTATGCGCTTGCCGTTCGGGGTCATAATGCAGGATTTCACCGATCAAACGGGGCATATCCCGTTCGATCGTCCAACCTGCATCGGTTTCAAATTCGGGATTGTCCAGTTTAAACCCTTCCGTACGGATCGAATCGAAACCGACATTGGTCCAATAGTTGTTGACGCTATTTTTTTCGATCAGCCGAAATGTCAGCGTCGCTTTGGACTTCCCTTTCAGATACGGCGTCAAATCGAGGCTGATCTCCCGCCATTTGAGATCGGTCAGTTCCGTTGCGACGTCCTCTTCCCAAACGACCTGCCCGTCGATCAGCAGCTGCTTTACATGATATCCGGGAGCATTTGGTCCTTCGTCCATTGTCCGAAAGGTGAGCTTGTACGAATCCGTCTGACCGGGTACCGAACGGATCGTTTGCGTGGCATCCACATGATCACCAGGTTGGGTGGCTACCGCAGCAGGAACGAAGAAACTGAGATAACCATTTCCGTCGGCCGCTTTCTGATCCTCCGGTTCGGCCAGATTTTCCTTGGCCAACGAGTAGGTGACCACTCCATCCATCTTCCCGTCCCGCACTGCGTCCAGCGCCGTCTGCAACACCTCCCGCACATAAACGGGACTGGGATTGGCCGGCGTGCGGGACAATTTGGACGCGTACACCATCCAAATCAGGTCCAATCCGTATTTTTGAGTGAGCGCGCTCGCCTGTTCAATTTGCGCCGGTTCGGTCGCCCAGATTTGCGTGTTTCGGTAAGGGTCATCCCGGTAAGCCAAAATAACTCCGTCAATATAAGCACCGTGCGTTTTCAGGAAATCCTCGTTCAACGCCACCGAATACATGACAGGGTAAAACTGCAGATCGGGATTGATGCTTTTTGCGGTCTCCTTCATCTGTTCCATATATGCAGGGGTGTAGAAATCGAGGTTGTGACTGAAATCGTCAATCGCCCAACCGATCAGATTGGGATATTGCTTCGACATCTCCGCAATCGCCCGTGCCCATGCGAGATAATCTGTTACATACGGATACGATTTTCTCGTCCCCGTAGATTCTGTCGGCGGGACCAGATAAACAATGACGCGAATACCCGCTTTCTGAGCTGCAGGCATGAATTCATGCACAAAATCATCCCAATCAGTCCGCTCATGCCACACCAGGTAATAATAGGTATTGATATTCAATTCCTTCAACCGTTGAATCATAGCGGGCGTATCCACATGGTAAATCCCATCGGACCGTGGCGTTTTCTCTCTGATTTCCATGGCATAGTCCGCCAGCATCGCTGCCTTTCTTGCCTCTGCCTGTGCCTGGGGAATCATCTGCCCGGTTTCTGCCGTTCCCCACAACAAAACCGCCAACAACAGCCCACACCACATTTTCCACATGAAAGCTCCCCCTTTTTTCCACTACCGCTTATTACGATACGAAGAATCCCTTTTCCTTCCATGAAAACCAGGAACAAAAATAGGTCCTTTGGCACAATTGTCCACAGATCTGTTTCATTATGATGGACATGAACCCATTTTTTAAGAGGATAGCACCATGCGGAATGATTATGATTTATATCCCGAAGCCGCTATCTCCACCCGAGAAACAGCGATCGTGGCAGTGGCGGGGCTTATCCTTTACCCTTGGACTGTTTTGTTCTTTATGTTGATCGCAGGTACATCAAGTGTGGTAGTTCTATACGCGATAACCGATGAGTCCCTCTGGTAAAGGCGGCAAAACCGCAGCACATCCCTTCCAACCCGTCTTCAACCCGATCGTTTGCCGGAGGAGATCAACCGTACGGTTGGGAAGAAGAGGATGATTGGGGAGACACGGACAATGAATCTGGGCCCTTCCCCAACTTGGATGTAAAAAAACCGGTACCACCACCGTTACATAACCGCTGGCATTCGGCATTCAACCGATCAGCATCCCTCATCAGACCATATTAGGAGATCCCGCTCGTCACCACCTGTTGTCGCGCCGCCGACCGTGAACCCGCCAGCATCTACTATCCGTCCAAGGGTGGCCGTTTATATATCGTATTGGCAAACGGATGCAGCCATCACTTCCTTTCAACAACATACTGCCTCCATAGACACAGTGTATTTCTTTCGGTACGAACTAAAGCCGGACGGTACCATCGGTCTCACTCCTTCGGCGAGAGCGAACGAAAAAGCCCTGACACTGGCACGACAACATCGGATCGAAATCATCTATTCTTTGGGAAACGGGGGGGGGGATCCCAAGCGTCTGCATTACTGGTTGGCAACGGCAGACCACCGAAGTATCTTGGCTAAACGAATCGACCAATGAGCCGAACAGCAACGGATCGACGGTGTGGAATTAAATTTGGAGCCGCTCCTCGCCGAGGACCGGGAGCGTTTGTCTGACTTTGTCGCGCTTATCGCCCGGAATTTGCACGCCAAGCGAAAACAACTGCACATCTCCGTCTTTCCCAAGACACGGGAACCGGGAAGATGGTCCGGGCAGCTCGCCCAAGACTGGCAATACCTTGGCCGAGATGCAGACAAAGTGAACATCATGACATTCAACTACAGCATAAAACAGCCGGGGCCCAGAACCCCGCTGACGTGGTTGGTAAAGGTCCTCGACTTTGCGGTCACCAAAATGCCGGTGGAGTAAATCCAAGTGGTTTTGCCGTGGGCCGGCCAACTTTGGAAGACAGATCGGACATCTCCCGAACCCTAGACATATTCACCAGCGCAAGTGTTGTTTCGGAAAGGAAGGTCCCTCCAAACGTGATCCAAACCATGAACCGTATCTGTTGACACTCCACACGGCTAAAGCCGTGGGATTCTTGAGTGGTTAACGCCCTCAGTCCATTTCTGTTTCGGGCAACCCTCAAGCTAGGGCTGTGTCATCAGCCCGTCCCACCCGGTTAGCACGTACCCGGATGGGCGGCACACCTGTTACCAGTGTGCTAGGCTACTAACCCTGAAATGGCTTTGGCGATGTTGATCGCCCCATTCAGATCAGCGTGGATGGTGTATCCGCACTGTTTG